>NZ_JBIBHU010000012.1:0-38465 GCF_042957205.1 Kitasatospora sp. NPDC008115
CGCCAATGCTCCGCAGTGGCTCCCTCCTCCGCCTTGCGATGCACGCACCCCAACGCCGCGGCCTGATCCGACAAGATCCACAAGACGCGCCCTAGCGGACCTCGACGGGCAGGGCGGCGGCCCAGTCCGCCAGCTGCCGCTCGACCAGCGCGATCCGGGCCAGCTCCGGGCACTCCTTGCGGGCCCGGGCGAGCGCCTCGCGCGCCTCGTCGATCCGGCCGGCGGCGCCGAGCGCGGCGGCCAGCGCGCAGCTCGACTCGGCCCGCCAGATCAGCGAGCGGTGCAGGCCGCGCTGTGTGAACCCGAGGGCCACCGCCTCGTCGGTGCGGCCCTCCCACCGGGCGAGGTCGATCAGGGCGGGGACGCTCACCCCCAGCGTGGCCGGGTCGCCGTCGAACAGTCCGACGGCGCCCAGCAGCCGGGACAGCGCGGTCGTCCGGTCCAGGGCGCCACTGTCCCCGGCCCCGACGATCGCGCCGGTCATCACCAGGCCGACCTCCACCAGCAGGCCGGGGTGCTGCTGCTCGGCCAGTTCGGTCCGGGCCCGCTCCTCGGCCTCGGCGTACCGGCCCTCGCCGAGGGCCAGCTTCGCCCGGGTGATCCCGGGGTTGTCCGCCGGTTCCATCCGGTCGACGACCGCCGCCACCGCGCTGAAACGGCCCTGGAGGAGGCCGGCCGTGGCCAGGTGGCCGGCCTCGGAGGCGGTCTCCACCGAGGAGGGCCGGAACGGCAGCCGCAGCAGCTGGGAGCCGAAGCCGTAGGGGTCCCGGAACCCGCGGACGATCCGGAGCAGGAGGGCCAGGACGGTCCCCCAGGCCGCGAAGGACCAGCCGGAGGTCCAGAACCACCAGGCGAGCGCCGCCGGTCCGGCGGTCAGCAGCACGGCCGAGAGCCAGAGCCGCAGCCGCACCAGCCGGCCGCGGGCGACCGTCCAGTGGATCAGTACCGCGGTCGGGAGCGCCCGGAGCTGGAACAGCACTCCGCCGATCACCGCCTCGGCGACCACCCGGCCGGTGCCGATCATGACCGACAGCTTGCGCTTGCCGCCCCACCGGCCGGTCAGCAGGATCCAGAGTTCGGAGGTGACCCGGGGCAGCGCGAAGCCGAGCAGGAAGGCCGCCATCTGCCGCAGCATCCGGACCTGGGCGGAGGAGTCCTCCGTGGTGAGCATCAGGACGAGGGGGGCGAGGGCGATCAGCCAGCCCAGGAACGGGAGCACTCTCTTCACAAGCGCACACCTTGTCCCACGGCGTCCGCCGGGTGAAGAGGAGGTGACCGACCTGTGATCTTGGTCCCGCCCCTGCCGCCCGTTTCGGCCGAGCTGGGCGGTCCCCGTACCATAGGAGGAAGCCGTGGCATGTCCTGCCCGGCGGGTGGACCGGTAGTAGCAGGCGGAACGGGTGGTGGCGGCCGAGGGGCCGCAAGTGCGCGTCACGCAGCCGGGCGCCGTAACCCACGATTCCGGGAGAATCCGCTAGGCATGCCCACGCGCAACGACATCCGTAACGTCGCCATTGTCGCCCACGTCGACCACGGCAAGACCACCCTGGTCGACGCCATGCTCAAGCAGGCCGGTGCCTTCGCCGCCCACCAGCAGCTGGACGACCGGATGATGGACTCCAACGACCTGGAGCGCGAGAAGGGCATCACCATTCTCGCGAAGAACACCGCGGTCAAGTACCACCCCAAGGACGGTGGCGCGCCGATCACCATCAACATCATCGACACCCCGGGCCACGCCGACTTCGGTGGCGAGGTCGAGCGCGGTCTGTCGATGGTGGACGCGGTCGTCCTGCTGGTCGACGCCTCCGAGGGTCCGCTGCCGCAGACCCGCTTCGTGCTCCGCAAGGCGCTCACCGCGCGGCTGCCCGTCATCCTCTGCATCAACAAGACCGACCGTCCGGACGCCCGGATCGACGAGGTCATCAACGAGACCTACGACCTCTTCCTCGACCTGGACGCGGACGAGGACCAGATCGAGTTCCCGATCGTCTACGCCTGCGCCCGTGACGGCGTCGCCTCGCTGACCAAGCCGGAGAACGGCACCGTTCCCGGTGACAGCGAGAACCTGGAGCCGTTCTTCTCCACCATCCTGGAGCACGTCCCGGCCCCGACCTACGACGCGGACGCCCCGCTCCAGGCCCACGTCACCAACCTGGACGCCGACAACTTCCTCGGCCGCATCGCGCTGCTCCGCGTCGAGCAGGGCGAGCTGCGCAAGGGCCAGACGGTGGCCTGGATCAAGCGCGACGGCACCGTCTCCAACGTCCGCGTCTCCGAGCTGCTGATGACCGAGGCGCTCACCCGCAAGCCGGCCGAGGTCGCCGGCCCCGGTGACATCTGCGCCGTCGCCGGCATCTCCGACATCATGATCGGCGAGACCCTCGCCGACCCGGAGAACCCGATCGCGCTGCCGCTGATCACGGTGGACGAGCCGGCCATCTCGATGACCATCGGCACCAACACCTCGCCGCTGGTCGGCCGGGGCGGCAGCGGCAAGGGCGCGGACGCCAAGTCCGGCTCCAAGGTCGACCGCAAGGTCACCGCCCGCCAGGTGAAGGACCGCCTGGACCGCGAGCTGATCGGCAACGTCTCGCTGCGCGTCCTGGACACCGAGCGCCCGGACGCCTGGGAGGTGCAGGGCCGCGGTGAGCTGGCGCTGGCCATCCTGATCGAGACCATGCGCCGCGAGGGCTTCGAGCTGACCGTCGGCAAGCCGCAGGTGGTCACCAAGGAGGTCAACGGCAAGACCCACGAGCCGGTCGAGCGGCTGACCGTGGACGTGCCCGAGGAGCACATGGGCGCCGTCACCCAGCTCATGGGCATCCGCAAGGGCCGGATGGACAACATGTCCAACCACGGCTCGGGCTGGGTCCGGATGGAGTTCGTCGTCCCGTCCCGCGGTCTGATCGGCTTCCGGACCGAGTTCCTGACCAACACCCGCGGCACCGGCATCGCGCACTCGATCCACGAGGGCCACGAGCCGTGGTTCGGCCAGCTGACCACCCGCAACAACGGCTCGCTGGTCGCCGACCGGGCCGGCGTGGTCACCGCCTTCGCGATGACCAACCTCCAGGAGCGCGGCGTGCTCTTCTGCGAGCCGGGCACCGAGGTGTACGAGGGCATGATCGTCGGCGAGAACTCGCGCTCCGACGACATGGACGTCAACATCACCAAGGAGAAGAAGCTCACCAACATGCGGTCCTCGAACGCCGACGTGGCCGAGTCGATCGTCCCGCCGCGCAAGCTCTCGCTGGAGCAGTCGCTGGAGTTCTGCCGCGAGGACGAGTGCATCGAGGTGACCCCGGAGACGGTTCGCATCCGTAAGGTCGTCCTCGACCAGAAGGACCGCGGCCGTACCGCCTCGCGCGCCAAGAAGGCGTGATCAAGGCGTTCTGAGCCCCTCCGGCGGTGCTTTGGCCGGAAACGTTCGCCCCCCTTTCCGATGGAGAGGGGGGCGAACTTTTTCAACTACTCCACGCTGTCGACGCGCGTATAAACGGAATAGCGCCTACCACGCCAAGGTGTCCGCTGAGCGAACGTGACAGTCCGTCATTCATGACGACTGTCCGGTTGATGCCTGTCTGAGTATGTCTCTTATGTCCGATTTTCGAAACTTACCGACCGTTCATGTGACCTAATTGAGATCGGCAGTGGTCACTTTCGTGTCCGTGCGTGACACATAGTGGGTGCAGTCAGGCTCGGGTCAAGGGTTAACGCGCAGGGGTGCGCGCCGAAACCACGAGCGCGGACGGCACGGCGGACCGGACCAACCGCCCGCGGTGCTCTCCTCGTTGGAAAGTCGAATTCAGGAGGCATCCCCCCATGCGTGGTGCAACCCAGACCAAGTGGATCGTCGCGGCGACCGCGATCGCCCTCGCGGCGACCGCCTGCAGCACCAGCTCGAAGAGCGACGACAAGGCTGCCTCCGGCGGCGGCACGATCGCTGTCCAGCTCGGTGAGCCGCAGCACGGTCTGATCCCGCAGAACACCGCGGAGTCCGAGGGTGCCGAGGTCCTGAACGCGCTGTTCGCCGGCCTGGTCGAGTACGACAACAAGACCAACGAGCCGAAGCTGCGCGTCGCGGAGTCGATCGAGTCCCCCGACAGCAAGGTCTGGACGATCAAGCTGAAGGACGGCTACACCTTCCACAACGGCGAGAAGGTCACCGCCCAGTCCTTCGTGGACGCCTGGAACTGGGGTGCCAACCAGGACAACGCGGCCGAGGGCCTGCCGTTCTTCGCCAAGATCGACGGCTCCGCCGACCTGGCCCCGGGCAAGGACCAGAAGCCGACCACCGACAAGCTCAAGGGCCTCCAGGTCGTCGACGACAAGACCTTCACCGTCACCCTGACGAACCCGTTCTCCCAGTTCAAGACCATGCTGGGCTACAACGCCTTCTACCCGCTGCCGAAGGCGTTCTTCCAGGACAAGAAGTCCTTCGAGGACGCCCCGATCGGCAACGGCCCGTTCCAGATGGACGGCAAGTGGGAGCACAACCAGCAGATCAAGGTCAAGCGCTACGACAACTTCCCGGCCGCTGACGGCAAGGCGAAGCTGCAGGGCGTCACCTTCAAGATCTACGACAAGCTGGAGACGGCGTACAACGACCTGCGCGCCGACAACATCCAGGCCACCGACAAGCTCCCGATCTCGGCCATGGGCACGGTCAAGGGCGAGTTCGGCGACCGCTACATCTACAAGCCGGAGTCGGGCGTCGGCTACATCGGCTTCCCGATCGCCACCAACCCCCAGACCTACGGCAAGCCGGAGATCCGCAAGGCGATCTCGATGGCGATCGACCGCGAGGCGATCACCAAGACCATCTTCTCGGGCACCCGCGTCCCGGCCGACGACTTCATCAACCCGCTGATCCCGGGTTACCGCAAGGGCGCCATGGGCGACGCGGCGAAGTACGACCCGGCCAAGGCCAAGCAGATGTTCGACGCGGCCGGCGGCGTCCCGGGCAACACCATCGAGCTGGGCTACAACGCCGACGGCGGCCACAAGGAGTGGATCGAGGCCGTCGCGAACCAGCTGAAGAAGAACCTCGGCGTCGAGGTCACCACCAAGCCGTTCGAGAAGTTCGGCAAGATCCTGGACGCGCTGGGCGACAAGCAGTACTCCGGCGGCTTCCGCATGGCCTGGTCGATGGACTACCCGTCGATCGAGAACTACCTGCGTCCGATCTTCTCGAAGGTCGCGATCGAGAACGGCTCGAACTACGGCGGTTACGTCAACGAGCAGTTCGAGTCGCTGCTGGACCAGGCCGACCAGGCGAAGACCCCGGAGGAGGGTCAGAAGCTGTACCAGCAGGCCGACGACATCCTGATCCAGGACCTGCCGTACATCCCGGTGTACACCTACATGTCCTCCGCCGCGTACTCCAAGAAGATCAAGAACTTCGACACCGACGCCCAGGGCCGCATGAACCTGGACGAGGTCGAGCTCGCCGGCTGATCCGGTAATCAGACGAACGGGGGCGGGCGGACCGGACCACAGTCCGAGTCCTCCCGCCTCCCTTCCTTGTCCGAAAGTATGGAGGTCTGATGGGCCGCTATGTCATCCGCCGACTTATACAGGCAATCCCTGTCCTGATCGGTGCGACGTTCCTGATCTACTGGCTGTGCTTCAGCCTGCCCGGTGACCCGGTGCAGGCGCTGGCCGGCGAGAAGAAGGCCGATCCGCTCGTGGCGGAGATGATCCGCCAGAAGTACCACCTGAACGACCCGTTCCTGCTCCAGTACTGGAACTACATCACCGGCGTCTTCCAGGGTGACCTGGGCGAGAGCCTGACCGGTCGTCAGGTGAGCGACATGATCGGTGAGGCGTTCCCGTACACCGTGAACCTCGCCCTGGTGGCCTTCGTCATCGAAGCGATCATCGGTGTGCTGGCGGGCGTCATGGCGGCCCTGCGCAAGGGCAAGTTCCTGGACCAGCTGGTCCTCATCAGCACGCTGCTCGTGATCTCGATCCCGGTCTTCGTCACCGGCTTCGTGCTCCAGCTCGTGCTCGGCGTCAAGCTCAAGAACGACTACGGCATCGAGATCTTCTCGGTCTCCTTCAACGAGGAGGACGGCCTTCGCGCATACCTGCTGCCGGCCTTCGTCCTCGCCTCGACCTCGCTCGCGTACGTGGCCCGGCTGACCCGCACCAGCCTGATGGAGACCATGCGCGCGGACTACGTCCGCACCGCGGTCGCCAAGGGCCTGAAGCGGCGCCGGGTGATCGGCCGGCACGCCCTGCGCAACGCGCTGATCCCGATCGTCACCTTCCTGGGCGCCGACCTCGGCGGCCTCATGGGTGGCGCGGTCATCACCGAGAAGATCTTCAACATCCACGGCATCGGCGGTCTGCTCGCCCAGGCCGTGTACCAGAAGCAGGGCACGATCATCGTCGGCGTCGTCACGCTGCTGGTGATGATCTACCTGGTCACCACCCTGCTCGTGGACATGCTGTACGCCGTGCTCGACCCGAGGATCCGCTATGAGTGAGACCATCACCAAGGGCGCCGAGGCCCCTTCCGAGGACAACAACCCCAAGTCCTCGTCGGAGAACAAGCAGAAGCCGGAGCGTGTCGCGAGCCTCTGGTCGGACGCGATGCGCGACCTGCGCCGCAACCCGATCTTCATCATCGGCGCCACGCTGGTGTCGTTCCTGATCGTGCTGGCCATCGTGCCGCAGTGGTTCACGGACGGCAGCCCGACCGACGCCGGGGCGTGCGACCTGGTCGACTCGCTGAAGCGGCCGAGCGCCGAGCACTGGTTCGGCTTCGACGTCCAGGGCTGCGACATCTACACCCGGACGGTGTGGGGCGCCCGCAACTCGATCATCGTCGGTGTCCTGACCACCACGATGGTCACCGTGACCGGTGCCCTCCTCGGCCTGCTGGCCGGCTGGAAGGGCGGGATCGTCGACAGCATCCTGTCCCGCTTCACCGAGATCTTCTTCTCGATCCCGCTGCTGCTCGGCGGCATGCTGATCATGTCGATGCTCGGCAAGGGCAACGCCTGGACGGTCTCGGTCGTCATGACCGTCCTCGGCTGGCCGCAGATCTTCCGCATCATGCGTGCCTCCGTGCTGGCCAACAAGAACAACGACTACGTGATGGCCGCCCGCGCCCTGGGCGCCGGCTCCGGCCGGATCACCTTCCGGCACATCCTGCCGAACGCCATCGCGCCGGTCATCGTCGTCGCCGCCATCTCGCTGGGCGTCTACATCGGTGCCGAGGCCGCCCTGTCCTACCTGGGCATCGGCGTCCAGCCGCCGGAGATCTCCTGGGGCCTGATGATCAGTGACGCCTCGGTCCGCTTCCTGGACGCCCCGCACGTCCTGCTCTTCCCGTCGGCCGTACTGAGCGTCACGGTGCTGGCCTTCATCATGCTCGGCGACGCGGTGCGCGACGCCCTCGACCCGAAGCTCCGCTGAGAGAAGAGGTGACGACCCGATGACCACCGTGATCGAGAAGAACCAGAAGAGCGGCCGCCTGGAGGTTGGCACCCCGCTGCTGGAGGTCAAGGACCTCCACGTGGAGTTCCACACCCGGGACGGCGTCGCCAAGGCCGTGAACGGCGTCAACTACTCCGTGGCCGCCGGTGAGACCCTGGCGGTGCTCGGCGAGTCGGGCTCCGGCAAGTCGGTGACCGCCCAGACCATCATGGGCATCCTCGACATGCCGCCCGGCAAGATCTCCCAGGGCCAGATCCTCTTCCGCGGGCAGGACATGCTCGCGATGAAGGACGAGGAGCGCCGGCAGATTCGCGGCCAGAAGATCGCGATGATCTTCCAGGACGCGCTCTCCTCGCTCAACCCGGTGATGACCGTCGGCGCCCAGCTCGGCGAGATGTTCCGGGTGCACCGCGGCGCCTCCAAGAAGGAGGCCCGGGAGAAGGCGATCGAGCTGATGGAGCGGGTGCGCATCCCCGCCGCCAAGCAGCGCGTCGGCGACTACCCGCACCAGTTCTCCGGCGGTATGCGCCAGCGCATCATGATCGCCATGGCGCTCTCCATGGAGCCCGACCTGATCATCGCCGACGAGCCCACCACCGCCCTGGACGTCACCGTCCAGGCCCAGGTGATGGACCTGCTCGCGGAGCTCCAGGACGAGTACAACATGGGCCTGATCCTGATCACCCACGACCTCGGCGTGGTTGCCGACGTCGCGGACAAGATCGCCGTGATGTACGCCGGCCGGATCGTCGAGACCGCCCCGGTGCACGAGCTGTACGCCAACCCGGCGCACCCGTACACCAAGGGCCTGCTCCGCTCCATCCCGCGCCTGGACCAGAAGGGCCAGGAGCTGTACGCGATCAAGGGCCTGCCCCCGAACCTGCTGAAGGTTCCGGCCGGCTGCGCGTTCAACCCCCGCTGTGACGTCGCCACCGACCTGTGCCGCACGGAGATCCCGAAGCTGCACCAGGTGACCGACAAGGACGGCAAGGAGCTCACCGGCCGCCGCAGCGCGTGCCACCTCTGGAAGGAGACCCTCCATGGCTGAGCCCATCCTGGAGGTCAAGGACCTGGTCAAGCACTACCCGCTGACCCAGGGCATCCTGTTCAAGAAGCAGGTCGGCGCCGTCAAGGCCGTCGACGGCGTCTCCTTCGAGCTGGGGAAGGGCGAGACGCTCGGCATCGTCGGCGAGTCCGGCTGTGGCAAGTCCACGCTGGCCAAGGTGCTGATGAACCTGGAGCGGGCCACCTCCGGCCAGGTGCTGTTCAAGGGCGAGGACATCTCCAAGCTGTCCGGCGCGGCCCTCAAGGCCGTCCGCCGGAACATCCAGATGGTGTTCCAGGACCCGTACACCTCGCTCAACCCGCGCATGACGGTCGGCGACATCATCGGCGAGCCCTTCGAGATCCACCCCGAGGTGGCTCCCAAGGGCGACCGCCGCAAGGCCGTCCAGGACCTGCTGGACGTCGTCGGCCTGAACCCCGAGTACATCAACCGGTACCCGCACCAGTTCTCCGGCGGCCAGCGCCAGCGCATCGGCATCGCCCGCGGCCTCGCGCTCAAGCCGGAGATCATCATCTGCGACGAGCCGGTCTCCGCGCTCGACGTGTCCGTCCAGGCGCAGGTGATCAACCTGCTGGAGCAGCTCCAGAACGAGTTCGAGCTCTCCTACATGTTCATCGCCCACGACCTCTCCATCGTCCGGCACATCTCCGACCGCGTCGGCGTGATGTACCTCGGCAAGATGGTCGAGATCGGCACGGACGAGGAGATCTACGAGAACGCCACCCACCCGTACACCCAGGCGCTGCTCTCCGCGGTGCCGGTGCCGGACCCGACGGCGCGCGCCAACCGCGACCGGATCATCCTGACCGGTGACATCCCCTCGCCGGCCAACCCGCCGTCCGGCTGCCGCTTCCGCACCCGCTGCTGGAAGGCGGAGGAGCGCTGCTCGACCGAGGTCCCGCTGCTCGCGGTGCCCGAGGTGCTGAGCGGCCCGGCCAAGCACCAGTCGGCGTGCCACTTCGCCGCCGTCCGGGAGACGGCCGCGGTCTGACCGCCCGCCCGGTCCCGCCCGGAGGGGCCCGCCGCCGTTCACGGTGACGGGCCCCTCCGGCGTTCGCGCGCCCGGTCCGCCGGGGCGTCAACAACGGTCACGGAAGGTGCACCCGTCCGGGGGTCCCCAGCTCGCGCCGCCGGGCGGGCGACCTTCTCATGGGGTGTGATGCGTCACACACCTTGAGGAGGGACCTTCATGCCCGTGGCCACCCGTGCTCGATGGGTCCTCGCCGCAGCGACGTCCGTGGCCCTGGTGGCCGGCGGATGCAGCAACGACAGCGACGGGGGCGGCAGCAGCGGTTCGTCGGACAGCAGCAAGACCTTCAGTTACCAGAGCAGCGAGCCGCAGAACCCGCTGCAGCCGGCCAACGCCAACGAGACCGGTGGCGGGCGCATCATTCAGAACCTGTTCAAGGGGCTGGTCGACTACGACCCCTCGAACGCGAAGATCCGGATGCAGGTCGCGGACTCGATCGAGACCAGCGACTCGCAGACCTTCACCGTCACGCTGAAGGACGGCTGGAAGTTCCACGACGGCACGCCGGTGCAGGCCAAGAACTTCGTGGACGCCTGGAACTGGGGCGCGAGCACCGCCAACAACCAGATCAACAGCTCCTGGTTCTCCGACATCGAGGGCTACCAGGACGTCCACCCCGCCAGCGGCCAGCCGACCGCGGACAAGATGTCCGGGCTGACCGTCACGGACAACCTGCACTTCACCATCAAGCTGAGCGGCAAGGTCTCGTACTTCGAGTACAAGCTCGGCTACATCGCCTTCTCCCCGCTGCCGGACGCCTTCTTCGGCGACCCCTCCGGGTACGGGCAGAAGCCGGTCGGCAACGGCCCCTACCAGTTCGTCAGCTGGGACCACAACCAGCAGGTGGTCACCAAGACCTTCCCGGACTACCAGGGCGTCGACAAGCCGAAGAACGGCGGCGTCGTCTTCAAGATGTACAGCACCGCCGAGGCCGCCTACGCCGACCTGCAGTCCAACAACCTGGACGTGATGGACCAGGTGCCGCCCTCCGCCCTGGCCACCTACAAGACCGACCTCGGGGACCGGGCGGTCGACGAGCCGCAGGGCGCCATCCAGAACATCGGCTTCACGCTCTACCAGGCCGACTGGGCCTCCCCGGACAAGGCGAAGGTCCGCCAGGGCCTGTCGATGGCGATCGACCGCGACACCATCACCAAGACCGTGCTCCAGGGCTCGCGCAAGCCCGCCACCGCCTGGGTGGCCGAGGGTGTGGAGGGCTACAAGGCCGGCCAGTGCGGCGATTTCTGCACCTTCGACGCGGCCAAGGCCAAGCAGCTGATCACCGAGGGCGGCGGCGTCCCCGGCAACCGGCTGACCATCACCTACAACGCGGACGGCGGCCACAAGGAGTGGGTCGACGCGGTCTGCAACTCGATCCGGCAGAGCACCGGCGTGGACTGCGTGGGCGACCCCAAGCCGGACTTCAAGACCGCCCGCGCCGCGATCACCGGCCACCAGATCAACGGCGCCTTCCGCACCGGCTGGGTCCAGGACTACCCGCTGAACGCCAACTTCCTCGCCGACGTGTACCGCACCGGCGCCGCGTCCAACGACTTCGGCTACAGCAACCCGCAGTTCGACCAGCTCGCCACCCAGGCCGACCAGGCCGCCAGCGTCGGCGACTCGGTGACCGGCTACCAGCAGGCCGAGGCCGTGCTGGCGAGCGGCATGCCGGCCATCCCGCTCTGGTACTACCGCACCACCTCGGGCTACTCCACCAGGGTCCAGAACGTGGAGTTCGACTCCTTCGGCAACCCGGCCTGGACCCAGGTCGAGGTCACGGGCTGACGAGTCGTCCCGCGCGGGCCCCGCCCTTCCCGCACGGAGGGCGGGGCCCGGGCACTCGATCACGTCTCCAGGAAGGAGGCTCGAATGGGCAGTTACGTGCTGCGGCGGGTGCTGCAGATGATCCCGGTGTTCTTCGGCACCACGCTGCTGATCTTCCTGATGGTCTACACGCTGCCGGGCGACCCGGTCTCGGCGCTGTTCGGGGAGAAGGCCGCGGACCCCGCCGTGGTGGCCAACCTCAAGCACAAGTACTACCTGGACCAGCCGATCTGGAAGCAGTACCTGCACTACATGGGGAACCTCTTCCAGGGGGACTTCGGCACCAGCTTCACCGGCCGTCCGGTCTCCGACATCATGGCGGACGCCTTCCCGGTCACCATCCGGCTGGCCCTGCTGGCCTTCGCCTTCGAGATGATCTTCGGACTGCTGCTGGGCCTGGTCTCCGGGCTGAAGCGCGGCAGCGTGCAGGACACCCTGGTGCTGGTCCTCACCCTGCTGGTGATCTCCATCCCGGTCTTCGTCCTCGCGTACATCGCCCAGACCGTCTTCGCGACCAACCTCGGCTGGGTCACCCCGACCGTCCAGGACTCCAAGGACCTCTCCCAGCTGATCCTCCCGGCGATCGTGCTGGGCTCGCTCTCGCTCGCCTTCGTCGCCCGCCTCACCCGCACGTCCATCGGCGAGAACCTGCGCGCCGACTACATGCGCACCGCGGTGGCCAAGGGCCTGCCCCGGCGCACCATCGTCACCCGGCACCTGCTGCGCAACTCGCTCATCCCGGTGGTCACCTTCCTCGGCACCGACCTCGGCGCGCTGATGGGCGGCGCGATCGTCACCGAGGGCATCTTCAACGTGCAGGGCGTCGGCAACGTCCTCTACCGGGCGATCAACCAGAAGGAGGGGCCGACCGTGGTCGGCATCGTCACCGTGCTGGTGATCGTCTACCTGGTGGCCTCCCTCGTCGTCGACCTGCTCTACGCGGTCCTGGACCCGAGGATCCGCTATGCCTGACATCCACGACGAGGACTCCTTCGAGCCGCATCCCAAGCCGGGGGTGGACCACTTGGACTACGCCGGTGAGCAGGGCATGGCGGTCGAGCAGGAGACCCTGGTCGAGCCCGACCCGGAGAAGCGCGAGGAGGCCCGCAGCCTCTGGGGCGACGCCTGGCGCGACCTGCGCAGGCGGCCGATCTTCCTGATCTCGGCGGTGCTGATCCTGCTGCTGATCGTGATGGCGGTCTTCCCCGGGGCGTTCACCGACGCCGATCCGCGCAAGGCCGACCTGGTCAACAACTACCTCAAGCGGCCGGACTGGACGGACTTCTTCGGGGCCGGCTGGTTCGGCTACGACGGGCAGGGCCGCTCCATCTACGCCCGGGTGGTGTACGGCGCCCGCGCCTCGATCACCGTCGGCATCTTCGTGACCGCCATCGTCACTCTGCTCGGCGGCCTGACCGGCATGGTGGCCGGCTACTTCGGGGGGACCGTGGACGCGGTGCTCTCCCGGATCATCGACATCTTCTTCGGCATCCCGCTGCTGCTCGGCGCGCTGGTGCTGCTGAACGCCTTCAGCGTCCGCACGGTGTGGACCGTGGTCGTCGCGCTCGGCGTCCTGGGCTGGACCCAGATCGCCCGCGTGATGCGCGGCGCGGTGCTGACGGTCAAGCAGTCCGACTTCGTGGTGGCCGGGCGGGCGCTCGGCGCCGGCACCGGCCGGCTGATGTTCCGGCACATCCTGCCGAACGCGGTCGCCCCGGTGATCGTGGTGGCGACCATCGCGCTGGGCGGCTACATCGCCACCGAGGCGACGCTGAGCTTCCTCGGCATCGGCCTCCAGGACCCGACCATCTCCTGGGGCATCGACATCTCCTCCGCCCAGAAGGTGATCCGCACCGCCCCGTTCGTCCTGTTCTTCCCGGCCGCGGCGCTCTCCATCACCGTGCTGGCCTTCATCATGCTGGGCGACGCGGTGCGCGACGCCCTCGACCCGAAGCTGCGCTGAGCGAGGGGACGCATCGTGACCACAGCAGTCGATACCGGCAAGGACCGGCGGGAGGCGCCCTACGAGGGGCCGCTGCTCGACGTCCGCGACCTGCACGTCGAGTTCGTCACCCGGGACGGAGTGGCGAAGGCGGTCAACGGGGTCAACTACAGCGTCCGGGCCGGGGAGACGCTGGCCGTGCTCGGTGAGTCCGGCTCCGGCAAGTCGGTGACCGCGCAGGCGATCATGGGCATCCTCGACATGCCGCCGGCCCGCATCCCCCGGGGCGAGATCCGCTTCCGGGGCGAGGACATGCTGAAGATGGACAAGGAGACGCGGCGCAAGGTCCGCGGGCAGAAGATCGCGATGATCTTCCAGGACGCGCTCTCCTCGCTCAACCCGGTGCTCACCGTGGGGTTCCAGCTCGGCGAGATGTTCCGCGCCCACCACGGCACCTCGCGCAAGGCGGCCAAGGAGAAGGCCGTCGAGCTGATGGAGCGGGTGCGCATCCCCGCCGCCGGGCAGCGGGTGAACGACTATCCGCACCAGTTCTCCGGCGGTATGCGCCAGCGCATCATGATCGCCATGGCGCTGGCGCTGGAGCCGGACCTGATCATCGCGGACGAGCCGACCACCGCGCTGGACGTCACCGTGCAGGCCCAGGTGATGGATCTGCTCGCGGAGCTCCAGGCCGAGTACCACATGGGGCTGATCCTGATCACCCACGACCTCGGTGTGGTCGCCGACGTCGCCGACAAGATCGCGGTGATGTACGCGGGCCGGATCGTGGAGACGGCGCCGGTGCACGAGCTCTACGCGCGCCCGGCGCACCCGTACACCCGCGGGCTGCTGGACTCGATCCCGCGCCTGGACCAGAAGGGCCAGGAGCTGTACGCGATCAAGGGACTGCCGCCCAACCTGCTGCGGATCCCGCCGGGCTGCGCGTTCAACCCGCGCTGCCCGCGCGCCCAGGACATCTGCCGGCAGCAGGTGCCGGAGCTCTTCCAGGTCACCGAGGACGACGGCACCGAACTGGCCGGGCGGGGCAGCGCCTGCTTCTTCTGGAAGGAGACCCTCCATGACCGTTGACGGGGCCGGCCCGGTCGAGTCGCCGGTGGAGGCCGCCTTCGAGCAGGAGGTGGCGCGCGGCGAGCCGATCCTGGAGGTCAGGGACCTGGTCAAGCACTTCCCGCTGACCAAGGGCGTGCTGTTCAAGAAGCAGGTCGGCGCGGTGAAGGCGGTCGACGGGGTCTCCTTCGACCTGATGCAGGGGGAGACGCTGGGCATCGTCGGCGAGTCGGGCTGCGGCAAGTCGACGCTGGCCAAGGTGCTGATGAACCTGGAGCCGGCCACCGGCGGTTCGGTGCGCTACAAGGGCGAGGAGATCTCGAGGCTCTCCGGATCGGCGCTGAAGGCGGTGCGGCGCAACATCCAGATGGTGTTCCAGGACCCGTACACCTCGCTGAACCCGCGCATGACGGTCGGCGACATCATCGGCGAGCCCTTCGAGATCCATCCGGAGGTGGCGCCGAAGGGCGACCGCCGCAAGGCCGTCCAGGACCTGCTGGACGTGGTCGGCCTCAACCCGGAGTACATCAACCGGTATCCGCACCAGTTCTCCGGCGGCCAGCGCCAGCGCATCGGCATCGCCCGGGGGCTGGCGCTGAAGCCGGAGGTCATCATCTGCGACGAGCCGGTCTCCGCGCTGGACGTCTCGGTGCAGGCGCAGGTGATCAACCTGCTGGAGCAGCTGCAGAGCGAGTTCAACCTCTCGTACATGTTCATCGCGCACGACCTCTCGATCGTCCGGCACATCTCCGACCGGGTCGGCGTGATGTACCTCGGCAGGCTGGTCGAGATCGGCAGCGACCGGGAGATCTACGACCACGCCACGCACCCGTACACCCAGGCGCTGCTGTCCGCGGTGCCGGTGCCGGACCCGACGGCGCGCGAGAGCCGGGACCGGATCGTGCTGACCGGTGACGTGCCCTCGCCGGCCAACCCGCCGTCCGGCTGCCGTTTCCGCACCCGCTGCTGGAAGGCGCAGGAGAGGTGCGCGGTGGAGGTCCCGCTGCTGGCCGTACCGGGCTGGCTGAGCGGGCCGGCCGCGCACGAGTCGGCCTGCCACTTCGCGGCCGAACGCGACCAGGCCGGCGACGACGGGACCGGGAACGACCGGACCGGTGACGACCGGGCCGGGAACGACCAGGCCGGTGACGACCGAGCCGGCCGCGGCGAGGGGGAGCCGGACGGTCCGGAAACCGGTTGACACCGGGGCCCGCCCCGTCGCCGGAGCGCGTCCTCCTCCGGGAGGGCGCGCTCCGGCGTTTGTCCACCCGCCGACCTGCGGCAATTCCGTCCGGCCGCTCCGGACGGCCCTCCAAATGGATCATTACGCTTCGTAAATATTCGAATACCGGAACTCCCGGTCCGCTATTCGGAAGGCGGAGCCGGTGATTCCGGGCGCGATATGGCGGAATTTGCCGAGTATTGTCACGGCTTGGCCTCGGCCTGTAATTGAAAAGAGATGTGACGGCGATTCCACGGAAGGGGTCGGTTGATCGATAGTTGCTCTGCGCGTATCAGTGGTCACCTCGCCGGCTGTGCGGCTCGGCCCTGAGATGTCGACCCCCGCCGTACCCGGCACACCGGATGGCGGGGCGCCGTTCGTTCGTAAGCCCCTAAATCGAGGAGCAGTTGAATGAGGCTCACCAAGACGATGCGCTGGTCCGCGCTGGCGGCCTGCACCGCGCTCGCGATCTCCGCCTGCAGCACCGGCAGCGACAAGAAGTCCTCGGACGGCGCGAACGGGTCGGGCAAGAAGGGTGGCTCGATCGCCATCCAGTCGGGTGAGCCGCAGCACGGGCTGATCCCGCAGAACACCGCGGAGTCCGAGGGCGCCCAGGTGCTCGCGCAGGTCTTCGCCGGCCTGGTGGAGTACGACCGGCAGACCAACGAGCCGAAGCTGCGCGTCGCGGAGTCGATCGAGTCCCCGGACAGCAAGGTCTGGACGATCAAGCTCAAGGACGGCTTCACCTTCCACAACGGCGAGAAGGTCACCGCCCAGTCCTTCGTCGACGCCTGGAACTGGGGCGCCAACCAGGACAACGCGGCCGAGGCCCTGCCCTTCTTCTCCAAGATCGAGGGTGCCGAGGAACTCTCCCCGGGCAAGGACAAGAAGCCGGCCACCGACAAGCTCAAGGGCCTCAAGGTTGTCGACGACAAGACCTTCACGGTCACCCTCGGCGCGCCGTTCTCGCAGTTCAAGATCATGCTGGGCTACACCGCATTCTATCCGCTGCCGAAGGCCTTCTTCCAGGACAAGAAGGCCTTCGAGGAGTCCCCGGTCGGCAACGGCCCGTTCCAGATGGACGGGAAGTGGGAGCACAACCAGCAGATCAAGATCAAGCGGTACGAGAACTTCCCGGAGTCGGCCGGAAAGGCCAAGCTGGATTCCGTCACCTTCAAGATTTACGACAAGCTGGAAACGGCCTACAACGACCTGCGGGCCAACAACATCCAGATCACCAACAAGCTCCCGATCTCGGCCATGGGCACGGTCAAGAACGAGTTCGGCGACCGCTACATCTACAAGCCGGAGTCGGGCGTCGGCTTCATCGGCTTCCCGATCGCCACCAACCCGGCCGCCTACGGCAAGCCGGAGATCCGCAAGGCGATCTCGATGGCGATCGACCGCGAGGCGATCACCAAGACCATCTTCTCGGGCACCCGCGTCCCGGCCGACGACTTCATCAGCCCGATCGTCCCGGGTTACCGCAAGGGCGCCATGGGCGACGCGGCGAAGTACGACCCGGCCAAGGCCAAGGAGATCTTCACCGCGGCCGGCGGCGTCCCGAACAACACCATCGACCTGGGCTACAACGCCGACGGCGGCCACAAGGAGTGGATCGAGGCGGTCGGCAACCAGTTGAAGAAGAACCTCGGCGTCGAGGTCACCTTCAAGCCCTTCGAGAAGTTCGGCAAGATCCTGGACTCGCTGGGCGACAAGCAGTTCTCCGGCGCGTTCCGGATGGCCTGGCAGATGGACTACCCGTCGATGGAGAACTACCTGCGGCCGATCTTCTCCAAGGTCGCGATCGAGAACGGCTCCAACTACGGCGGCTACGTCAACGAGCAGTTCGAGTCCGTGCTCGCCCAGGCGGACCAGGCGAAGAGCCTGGAGGAGGGCCAGAAGCTGTACCAGCAGGCCGACGACATCCTGATCAAGGACCTGCCGTACATCCCGGTCTACACCTACATGACCTCCGCCGCCTACACCAAGACCGTCAAGAACGTGGTCGTGGACGCCCAGAACCGCATCGACCTGGCCAACGTCGAGCTGGCCTGACCGTCGTCCACTCCGACCGGCGCGCCCTGACGGGCGGTGCGGGCAACCCCCGCGCCGCCCGGCTCCGGCGTGCCCCCACCACGAGGAGACCGCATGGGCCGCTATGTGGTCCGCCGAATCATCCAGGCCATACCTGTGATCCTCGGCGCGACATTCCTGATCTACGCACTGGTCTTCCTGCTGCCTGGCGACCCCATCACGGCACTGGCCGGTGAGAAGCGGCAGGACCCCGGCGTCGTCGAGGTCCTCCGGGACCGGTACCACCTGGACGACCCGTTCTTCATCCAGTACTGGGACTACCTGACCGGCCTGTTCAAGGGCGACTTCGGCGAGGACTACCGGGGCAACCAGGTCGTCGACGTCATGCAGCGGGCCTTCCCGTACACCATCAACCTGGCGCTCACCGCGCTCGCCATCGAGATGGTGGTGGGTGTCACCGCCGGCGTCGTCGCCGCCCTGCGGCGCGGCAGGTTCATCGACAACGTGGTGCTGATCTCGACCCTGATGGTCATCTCGATCCCGGTCTTCGTGATCGGCTTCGTGCTCCAGCTGCTCCTCGGGGTGAAGCTCAACACCGACTACGGCATCGACTTCTTCCCGGTCTCCTTCAACGAGGAGGCCGGCTTCCGCTCCTACCTGCTGCCCGGCTACGTACTGGCCTCGACCTCGCTGGCGTACGTGGCCCGCCTCACCCGGACCAGCCTGATCGAGGTCATGCGGGCGGACTACGTCCGGACCGCGGTCGCCAAGGGCCTCAGCCCGCTGCGGGTGGTGGTCCGGCACGGGCTGCGCAACGCGCTGATCCCGATCGTCACCTTCCTGGGCATGGACCTCGGCGGCCTGATGGGCGGCGCGGTGATCACCGAGGGCATCTTCAACATCCCCGGCGTCGGACACCAGCTCTTCCAGTCCGTCTACCTGCGGGAACGCACCATCGTCGTGGGCATCGTGAGCGCCCTGGTGATGGTCTACCTGTTCGCCAACCTGGTGGTCGACCTGCTGTACGCCGTCCTGGACCCGAGGATCCGCTATGAGTGAGCCGACGAAGAGCGAGAACGCGAGCGCGGCGATCCCCGGGCAGCGCGGCCGCGGCAAGGGCGACAAGGACGGCAAGGGCGGCAAGGGCGGCGAGCGGGTCGCCAGCCTGTGGAGCGACGCCTGGGCGGACCTGCGCCGCAACCCGCTGTTCCTGATCGGCGGGTTCCTGGTGGTCTTCATGGTGGTGCTCGCGGTCGCCCCGGGGCTCTTCACCGAGGCGGACCCGCGGGCCGGTGGCTTCTGCAACCTGGCCGACTCGCTGAAGCGGCCGAGCGGCGCCCACTGGTTCGGCTTCGACGTCCAGGGCTGCGACATCTACACCCGCACCATCTGGGGCGCCCGGAACTCGATCATCGTCGGCATGGTGACCACCACCCTGGTGGTCCTGGTCGGCGGTGTCCTGGGCCTGTGGGCCGGCTGGATCGGCGGCCTCGGCGACAGCGTGCTCTCCCGGGTCACCGAGATCTTCTTCGCCATCCCGCTGCTGCTCGGCGGCATGCTGATCATGTCGACCTGGGGCAAGGGCAACGCCTGGACGGTCTCCGCGGTGATGGCCGTGCTCGGCTGGCCGCAGATCTACCGGCTGATGCGCTCGGCGGTGCTGGCCAACAAGCACAACGACTACGTGGTGGCGGCCCGGGCGCTGGGCGCCGGGACCGGGCGGATCGTCAGCCGGCACATCCTGCCGAACGCCGTCGCCCCGGTGATCGTGGTCTCCACCATCAACCTGGGCGTCTACATCGGTGCCGAGGCCGCGCTGTCCTACCTGGGCATCGGCATCCAGTCCCCGGCGATCTCCTGGGGCCTGATGATCAGTGACGCCCAGTCCCGCTTCCTGAACGCCCCGCACGTCCTGCTCTTCCCGGCCGCCGTGCTGAGCATCACCGTGCTGGCGTTCATCATGCTCGGCGACGCGGTGCGCGACGCCCTCGACCCGAAGCTGCGCTGAGGAGGGCCGCGGACCATGACTGACATGACCAAGCCGGCGAAGGACGGCGCGGACGCGGGCCGGGACGCGGTGGAGGTGCTGGGCGCGCGCCGGGAGAGCCTGGTGCCCGGCACCCCGCTGCTGGAGGTCGACGACCTGCACATCGAGTTCCACACCCGCGACGGCGTCGCCAAGGCCGTCAACGGGGTGAGCTACTCGGTGTCGGCGGGGGAGACCCTGGCGGTGCTCGGCGAGTCCGGCTCCGGCAAGTCGGTGACCGCGCAGGCGATCATGGGCATCCTCGACATGCCCCCGGGGCGGATCACCGCGGGCTCGATCCGCTTCCGCGGCCAGGACCTGCTCACCATGGCCCCCAGGGCCCGGCGGGCGGTGCGCGGCCGGAAGATCGCGATGATCTTCCAGGACGCGCTCTCCTCGCTCAACCCGGTGCTCAGCGTCGGCTACCAACTCGGCGAGATGTTCCGGGTGCACCAGGGGGCGAGCCGCAAGGAGGCCAAGGAGAAGGCCGTCGAGCTGATGGAGCGGGTGCGCATCCCCGCCGCCAGGCAGCGCGTCGGCGACTATCCGCACCAGTTCTCCGGCGGCATGCGCCAGCGCATCATGATCGCCATGGCGCTGGCGCTGGAGCCGGACCTGATCATCGCGGACGAGCCGACCACCGCGCTGGACGTCACCGTGCAGGCCCAGGTGATGGACCTGCTGGCCGAACTCCAGGCCGAGTTCAACATGGGGCTGATCCTGATCACCCACGATCTCGGTGTGGTCGCCGACGTCGCGGACAAGATCGCGGTGATGTACGCGGGCCGGATCGTGGAGACGGCGCCGGTGCACGACCTGTACGCGCGCCCGGCCCACCCGTACACCAAGGGCCTGCTCAACTCGATCCCGCGGCTGGACCAGAAGGGCCAGAACCTCTACGCCATCCAGGGCCTGCCGCCGAGCCTGCTGCGGATCCCGGCCGGCTGCGCCTTCAACCCGCGCTGCGACCGGGCCCAGGACGTCTGCCGCACCGAACTCCCGCGCCTGGTCTCGGTGCTGGACGCCGAGGGGGCCGACCTGCCGGGTCGCCGGAGCGCCTGCCACTTCTGGAAGGAGACCCTCCATGGCTGAGCCCATCCTGGAGGTCAGGGAGCTGGTCAAGCACTACCCGCTGACCCAGGGGATCGTCTTCAAGAAGCAGGTCGGCGCCGTCCGGGCGGTGGACGGCGTCTCCTTCGGCCTGGCCAAGGGGGAGACGCTGGGCATCGTCGGCGAGTCGGGCTGCGGCAAGTCGACGCTGGCCAAGGTGCTGATGAACCTGGAGCGGGCGACCGCCGGCCAGGTGCTGTTCAAGGGCGAGGACATCACCCGGCTCTCCGGATCGGCGCTGAAGGCGGTCCGGCGCAACATCCAGATGGTGTTCCAGGACCCGTACACCTCGCTGAACCCCCGGATGACGGTCGGCGACATCATCGGCGAGCCCTTCGAGATCCATCCGGAGGTGGCGCCGAAGGGTGACCGCCGCAAGGCCGTCCAGGACCTGCTGGACGTGGTCGGCCTGAACCCGGAGTACATCAACCGCTATCCGCACCAGTTCTCCGGCGGCCAGCGCCAGCGCATCGGCATCGCCCGGGGGCTGGCGCTGAAGCCGGAGGTCATCATCTGCGACGAGCCGGTCTCCGCGCTGGACGTCTCGGTGCAGGCGCAGGTGATCAACCTGTTGGAGCAGCTGCAGAACGAGTTCCAGCTCTCCTACATGTTCATCGCGCACGACCTCTCGATCGTCCGGCACATCTCCGACCGGGTCGGCGTGATGTACCTCGGCAAGCTGGTCGAGATCGGGACGGAGGAGGAGATCTACTCCCACCCGACCCACCCGTACACCCAGGCGCTGCTGTCCGCCGTCCCGGTGCCCGACCCGACCGGACGCGAGCAGCGCGAGCGGATCCTGCTCAGCGGCGACATCCCCTCGCCGGCCAACCCGCCGTCCGGCTGCCGCTTCCGCACCCGGTGCTGGAAGGCGGAGGAGCGCTGCGCGGCGGAGGTCCCGCTGCTGGCGGTGCCCGAGGTGCTGAGCGGTCCGGCCGCGCACGAGTCGGCCTGCCACTTCGCGGAGGTGCGGGACGTGATCGGCTCGGGCTGAGCCGGTCGCGTGTGCGAGGGGCCCCGGAGTCGCGTGGACTCCGGGGCCCCGGCCGTGCGGCCGCGCCCGGCGGAACGTCACTTCAGGTAGCCGACGTTCTCCCAGATGATGTCGGACAGGCCCTGGGCGCCGATGTTGGCGAGGTCGGCGCGGGCGCCGAACAGCTGCGGGCGCTGGTAGAGCGGCAGCATGCCGGCCACCTTCCACAGCTCGCCGTCGGCCTGGTTGAGGGCCTCGAAGGTGCCCGCCGCGTCGGTGGCCGAGGCCGCCCGGTCGAACGCGGCGTCGACCGCCGGGCTGCCGGCCTGGGAGTGGTTGGTGCCGCCGTTGGTGGCGAAGTTGGTCCGGTTGCCGCTGGCCGGGAACGGCGTGCCGAGCAGCGAGAAGGCGGTCATGTCGAAGTCCCGCCGGTTGACGTACTTGTCGAAGAACTCGTTGGGGCTGGCGGTGACGGTGGTGACCTTGACCCCGACGTCCTTGAGCATGCCGGTGGCGACGGTGGCCTCGTTCTGGGCCTGGGTGACGCCGGCCGGGATGACCATCCGCAGGTTGAGCTCCTTGCCGTCCTTGCGGCGGACGTCGCCGTCGAGCTTCCAGCCGGCCGCGTCGAGCTTGCGGGCGGCCTCGGTGGGGTCGTAGCGGCTGAGGCCGAGGGAGTTGTCCCGGTAGCCGTTCTGGTTGGCCACCAGCAGGTGGTTGTTGAGGGTGATGGTGGGCCAGTCCAGCCCGGCGAGGTCGGAGCGGGTGATGACGTCCCGGTTGATCGCCTGGAAGATCGCCTGGCGGACGGTCGGGTCGGTGAGAACGGGGCTGCGGCTGTTCAGCGTGAACTGCCGGTAGTCGGGCCCGCCGGCCCGCCGGACGGCGGCGCCCGGGGTGCTGCGGATCAGCTGGTAGCCGGCCACGTCCGGACCGTTGTTGAACAGGTCGATCTCGCCCTTGTTGAAGGCGGCGGCCATCGTGTTGGGCACCATGGCGTGGAAGACGATCCGCTCCAGCAGCGGCTTGTCGCCCCACCAGGCCGGGTCCGCGACCAGGGTGACGGTCTGCGCCGCCCGGTCCATCCGCTCCACCTTGAACGGGCCCGCGGTGACCGGGATCGCCTCCAGGTAGGCGGTGTTGAACAGCTCCGGGGTGGCGACCCTGGAGGCCGGCAGCAGCGGGGCGTTGGCGGCGCCGTTGAACATCGTCTGCCACTCGGAGTACGGCCGCTCGAAGGTCATCACGGCCTGGTGGTCGTCCTTGCCGCGCTCGACCGAGGAGACCAGCTCGAAGCCGGTGCTGCTGGCCGCCCGGAACGCCGGGTCCTTGCCGTTCAGCGCCTTCCAGTTGGCCTCGATGTCGCGCCAGGTGATCGGCGTGCCGTCGGACCAGCGGGCCTTGGGGTTCAGCGTCCAGACCACCACCTGCCGGCCGTCCCGCTGCTCGGTGTGGGCGTCCTGGAGGTAGGCCGGGTTGGGGGTCTGGGTGCCGGCCGCGTCGGAGCGGAAGAAGGTCGGCAGCAGCGGCTTGCTGACGGCGATGGTGGAGGACTCGCCGCCGTCGCTCTGGAGCGGCGACCACTGGGTGGAGTACTGGGGGATCGCCACCCGCAGGGTGCCGCCCTGGCGCAGCTCGGCGCGCTCGTGCGGGTTGATGTCGACGGCGGTGAGCTTGGGGCTCTCGACCGCGCTGGGCAGGGCGCGGGAGCCGGAGTCGGAGCCGCCGGGGGCGCAGGAACAGAGCGTCAGCGAGAGCGAGACGGCGGTGAGGCCGGCGAGCAGGGCCGTGCGGCGGTACAGGGGGCGGCGGCCCATGGTTGGTTCTCCCGGGACGGATGCGGCGGACGATAGGCGACACATCTTGCTGACCGGGGAGCGGGGTTGTCGAGGGGCGGGTCCGGATCGGGGCCCGCCCCTCGATAACGGTTCGGTCAGACCGGGAACTTGAAGGTGCGCTCCCTGTCGCCGGTCTTGTCCAGCAGGGCGGTGATCTGGTCCGCGACGTCCTGCGGGGTGATCGGGACGAGCTGGCCGTTCTTCTTCGTCTTCGCCTTGTCGAAGCCGACGGCGGCCATCTGGCGGTTGAGCGCGTCGAGGTCCCACTTGGGCACGAACCTGCCCTCGGCGTCCGGGACGAGGGTGAGCGCCACGGCGGCGGTCTTCGGCCCGAAGTCGAACTTCTTGGCGCCGGCCGTGATGTGGATCTGGCCGTTCATCGCGGACTTGCCGAGGGTGTCCGCCGCGCCCTGGAGGGCCTGCGCGGAGGTCTTCGGCTGGGCGGCGGTCACCGCCAGCGCGACGGGCTGCTCGGGCTTGCCCGCGGCGCGGTCGCGGTAGGCCGCGTCGACCAGGCCGACGGCGGTGGCGGAGTCCACGGTCTGGCCGGCCTTGCCGGGGACGATGACGGTCTCGCCGTTCTCGGCGAACTTGACGTAGCCCTCCTGGAGGCTCTGCCCGCTGCCGCCGGCCAGCGCCTTCAGTGCGGACTCCAGCTTGGCCCGGTCGACCTTGACCTCCGGCGGCACGGCCTTCTCCGCGCCCTTGAGCGACTTGAGGACGTCCACCGGGTTGTAGGAGTGCTGGGCCAGCTTGTCCACGGTGGCCGTGGTGTCGAAGGCGAGTCCGGCGGCGGTCGGGTCGAGGTCCATGGTCTGCTCGCCGACCTTCAGCTTGACCGGCTGCTGGCCGGCCTTGCCGACGCTCTCGTCGAGCTGGTGGATGGCCTGGTCGCGGCTGCTGCCGCCGATGTCCGTGCCGAGCACCACGGTGCCCTTGGGGACGTCGGACTGGTTCAGCATCAGCCCGGTGCCGTAGGCGGCGGCGCCGAGGAAGCCGATCCCGACGACGGCGTAGGTGGCGAGCTTGACCAGCTTCTTGGCGGCGCTGGGCCTGGGCTTGGGGGTCGGCGCGGGCTTGGCGGCGGCGGGGGCCGGCTTCGGGCCGGACGGGCCGTCCGTCACGGGGGCGGGGGCGGGGGCGGCGGGTGCGCTCTCGGGGTGCGGGACGGCGGTCCGGAACGGGTCGGCGGCGGGCTCGCCCTGGCGGCCGGGGGCGCCGGGGAAGAGGCCTGCGGGGGCCGGGGCGCCGTTCGCGGCGGCGGGCGGGCGCTGGGCGGCGAACGGGTCGGCACCGGCCGGGGCGCCCGGGAAGAGGCCGGGCTGCGGGGCGCCGCCCGGTGCGCCGGGGCCGGCGGGAGCGCCGGGTATGGGCGCGGCCGGCAGGTCGTCGCGGATCGGGGCGAAGCCGTCGACCGAGGTGTCCTCGGGGCTCGGCGCGCCGGGCCCGCCGGGGGCCGGGGGCCGCTGGACGGCGAACGGGTCGCCGGGCGCGAACGGGTCGGCCGGGGCCGGCGGGGCGAACGCCTCGACGGGGGAGTCGGCGTAGACGCCGGCCTCGTCGGCGGGCGGCTCGGGTGCCGCGCCGAACGGGGAGGCGGGCGCGCCGGTCGGGTGCGGGGCGGGGGCCTGGGCCTGGGCGGGCACCGGGCGGCCGTTGGCGCGGGCCGTGCCGGGGGCGGCCGCGGCGGGGCGCTCGGTCTGCGGGCGGGCGCCCTTGGCCCGGGCGGCGCCGCGCTGCCGGCCGGCGGGGGCCGGGGCGGCGGGCGCTGCGGCGGGTCCGGCGGGCGCGGCCGGGGCGGCGGCGGGCACCGGGGCGCCCTCGGCGGCCGGGGCCTTCTTCTGCCGGGGGCGGAACCACGCGCCGGTCGACTCGGCCTCGGAGGTGGCCGGCGGGATCTGCCACTCCGGCGGCAGGTTCGGCGGGGTGCCGGTGCCGCGGCCGCCGCCGTCCATCACGCCGAGCACCGGGGAGGCGGGCGCGGCGGAGCGGTGCCGGGGGCCGGCCGGCTCGGCGGGGGGCGGCGGAGCGTCCTCGCCGCCGCCGTCCTCGTTCTTGACGGCGCTGCGGACCACCACCGGCGGGATCGGGCGCGAGCCGGGGATGTTGATCCGGACCCGGGTGGTGACGGTGGTCTCGGTCTTCGGGCCCTCGTCCGCGCCCTCCGGAGCCGAGCCCTGGGCGGCGCCGGCGCCGCCCGTGCGGTCGCCGCCCGGGAAGCCCGGTGTGCCGTAGGGCGGGGTGCCCGACGGGTAGGCGTCCGGGCCCGTGCGCCGAGGCGTCGGGTGGGCGTTGTCAGATTCGCGGCTGCTCAATGCTGCTCTGCTCCGGGTTCGCGGGCCGGGCCGTGCGGCGCGACCGCGGTTCGTCGGCGCCGGGCCTGGCGGGCGGCGTCGGGTACGGCGTTCTGCGGCACCACCATACTGGGAAGAACCGACCGGTGAACCGGTTCGGAGAGATCCCGATACGTCCGGTTCCTCCGGTATGAGAGTACGACCGGGCGGTGCTGACTGCCCGTCGTACCGGCCACCGTACGCGGCCACCCGCCCGGGTCAGCGCGGTGGGCCCACCACTCCGGGGAACCAGCCGGCCCGGGTCGGCAGGGTGGCGCAGATCACGCCCAGGATCGAGCCGGCGAACAGCCAGGCGAGTGAGGTGGCGTTGGTCCAGAGCACGTTGTCGCCCTCCGGGCGGGGGACCATCACCAGCATCAGCGCCAGGAACCAGCCGGCCGCCGGGACGGCCGCGCCGATCCGGGTGCCGGTCACCCGCAGGCCGCCGTAGAAGGTCGCGGCGGTGGCGGCGAGCGCCAGCAGCACCCCCACCGGCGGCCACAGGGCCTGCACGAACGCTCCGCACACCGACACCGCGAAGCCCAGCGGGAAGAGCAGGACGTAGACCGCGATCCGTGCGGCGCGCGGGGGCTGGGACTCCTTCAGCCGTTCGTCGCGGGTGCCGAGGACGGCCGCCGGGATCGAGCGGCGCGCGGGCCGCGCGGAGGCGGGCGGGGTCATCGGGCACGCTCCTCGGAGGTCGCGGCGCCTTCGGGCGCCGTGGTGGGGTCGAGGCCGGCGAACAGGTCGTCCTCCGGCAGTCGCGGCCCGGCCTGGCCGCGCACCAGCTGGTAGTACTCGGTGCCGAGCAGCGGCTGGCCCAGGTGGTTGGAGAGCGCGAAGAACGCGCCGCCGGGGGCCACGGTGATCTGGGTGGCGTGCGCGGCCATCGCGGCGGCCTTGCGGCCGGCGTACGCGCTGCCGTCCAGGGCGGTGGTGACCACCTCGTCGTCCACCACCCCGGGGACGTCCGCGGGCTCGGCGACGCCCGGGAACGGCGCCTTGGCGGCGGTCTCGGCGAGGGCCCGTCCGAGCACCGACCGGGGCACCCGGTTCCAGTACACCTTGGCGATCCGCCAGGCCGGGCCCAGCTCGGGCCGGTAGGCCGGGTCGGCGGCCAGCTCGTGGGCGCGCATCGCGACCCGGTGCGCCTGGATGTGGTCGGGGTGGCCGTAGCCGCCCTGCTCGTCGTAGGTGACCAGGACCTGCGGGCGCACCTCGCGGACCACCGCCACCAGCCGGCCCGCGGCCTCGTCCACGTCGGCCCGCCAGAAGCAGCCGGGCACGTCGTTGTCGGGCGCGCCCATCATCCCGGAGTCGCGGTAGCGGCCCGGGCCGCCGAGGAAGCGGACGTCGGTGACGCCGAGCGCCGCCATCGCCTCCGTCAGCTCGCCGATCCGGTACGCGCCGAGGGTGTCGTCCCGATCCGCCGTCAGGTGGGCCAGCTCCGGCGGGATCACCTCGCCGCCCTCGCCGAGGGTGCAGGTCACCAGGGTGACGTGGGCGCCCTCGGCGGCGTACCGGGCCATCGTGGCGCCGTTGTTGATCGACTCGTCGTCGGGGTGCGCGTGCACCAGGAGCAGGCGGCGGCCGGTGGTCGAGGTCATGGGAGGAAGCCTAACGACCGGCACGCCGGCCCGGTGACCGCGTGCGGCGGGTCAGAGCCGCAGGCCGTTGATCATCCCGGCGAGGTTGCTGGTGACCTGGCTGATCGACGGGGCGATGGAACTGGACGCCAGGTAGAAGCCGAGCAGCGCGCAGACGATGGCGTGCGCGAGCTTCAGGCCGGAGCGGCGGATCAGCACCACCACGATGACCAGCATCAGCATGGCGGCGGAGATGGACAGGGCCATGGTGGCTCACACTCCTCGGGGCCTGGCGATCACACGTGCACCAGTCATACCCGAAGAGTGAGGATGTCATGACGCTGGGTGAGTCCGCACACCCCGGGGCACGGTGGCACCCGTGGGGCGCATGGGCCGGTCGGAGGGGGTGCGGACCCCATCCGGGCGTACTTGCGGCCGATGCTCCGAACGAGTGATCACCCAGGGCCGACCCCGGGTCGTAGGGTCTGGTGCCATGACCACCCACACCTCAGCGGACACCTTCCCGCGGCAGTACGCGCGCACCCTGCGCTACACCGTCGGCGCCCCCCGGTCGTTCTCCGTCGCACCCGACGGCTCCCGGGTCGTCTTCCTGCGCTCGCTCTCCGGCAGCGACCGCGCCAACCTGCTCTGGACCCTCGACACCGCCACCGGCGAGGAGCGGATCGCCGCCGACCCGGCCGTGCTGCTCGGCGGCGGCGAGGAGGACCTCTCCCCGGCCGAGAAGGCCCGCCGCGAGCGCAGCCGCGAGGGCTCGGCCGGCATCGTCGGCTACGCCCTGGACGGTGCCGGCCGGCTCGCCGCCTTCGCCCTCTCCGGCCGGCTGTTCGTCGCCGACCTGGTCGCCGGCACCGCCACCGAGCTGCCCGCCGAGGGCCCGCTGCTCGACCCGCGCCCCTCCCCGGACGGCGTCCACGTCGCCTACGCCACCACCTCCGGCGAACTGCGGCTCACCCGCGTCGACGGCACCGGCGACCGCGCCCTCGTCCGGCCCGACGGGCCGAACGTGACGTGGGGCCAGGCCGAGTTCATCGCCCAGGAGGAGATGGACCGCGACCGCGGCCACTGGTGGTCCCCGGAGGGCGACCGGCTGCTCGTCGAGCGGGCCGACGACACCCCGGTCAACCGCTGGTGGATCGCCGACCCGGCCAACCCGGACCGTGAGCCCGCCGAGGTCGCCTACCCGGCCGCCGGCACCGCCGACGCCGAGGTCGGCCTCTGGGTGCTCGGCCTGGACGGCACCCGCACCGAGGTGGACTGGGACCGCGCGGCCTTCCCCTACCTGGCCCGGGTGCACTGGTCGAAGGGCGGCGTGCCGCTGCTGCTCGTCCAGTCCCGCGACCAGCGCGTCCAGCGCACCCTCGGCCTGGACGTCGCCACCGGCGCCACCGAGGTGCTGCACGAGGAGCGCGACGACGTCTGGCTGGAGCTGTTCCGGGGCGTTCCGGCCTGGACGCCGGACGGCAGGCTGGTGCGGATCTCCGACGAGTCCGGGGCGCGGTCGCTGGTGGTCGGCGACCACACCGTCACCGGGCCCGACCTGCACCTGCGCTCGGTGCTCGCGGTCACCGCCGACGAGGTCTTCTTCACCGCCTCCGGCGGCGCCGCCGAGACGGACCCGGAGCCCGGCTGGATCGCCGCCGGCCGGATCAGCCACGACGGCAAGCGGCTCTCCTGGGAGTCCGCCAACGGCCGCCCGTTCACCTCCGTCACCACCGCCGTGCACGCGGCCGGCATCACCGTGCGGGCCACCGCCGAGCCCGACCTGCCCGGCACCCTGGTGCAGGTCGCCCGGGACCTGCCGGAGGGCGTGGTGGTGGACGACATCGCCGTCATCGCCTCGCACGCCGAGACCCCGGTGATCACCGCCCGCCCGGTGTTCCGCTTCGCCGGCGAGCGGCGCATCCCCGCCGCGGTCTTCCTGCCCACCGGCTACGACCGCGAGCGGGACGGCCTGCTGCCCGTCCTGATGGACCCGTACGGCGGCCCGCACGGCCAGCGCGTCGTCCAGGCCCACAACCCGCACCTCAACTCGCAGTGGTTCGCCGACCAGGGCTTCGCGGTCGTCGTCGCCGACGGCCGGGGCACCCCCGGGCGCGGGCCCGCCTGGGAGAAGTCGATCCACCACGACTTCGCCGGGGCCACCCTGGACGACCAGGTGGACGCGCTGGCGGCGCTCGCCGGGGAGTTCCCGCTCGACCTCGGCCGGGTCGCCATCCGCGGCTGGTCGTACGGCGGCTACCTCGCGGCGCTCGCCGTGCTGCGCCGCCCGGACGTCTTCCACGCGGCGGTCGCGGGCGCGCCGGTCACCGACTGGCGGCTCTACGACACCCACTACACCGAGCGCTACCTGGGCCACCCGGCCGAGGTGCCCGAGGTGTACGACGGCAACTCGCTGACCGGCTACGCGGCCGGCCTGGAGCGCCCGCTGATGATCATCCACGGGCTCGCCGACGACAACGTGGTGGCCGCGCACACCCTGCGGCTCTCCTCGGCGCTGCTCGCCGCCGGGCGCCCGCACACCGTGCTGCCGCTCTCCGGCGTCACCCACATGACGCCGCAGGAGGAGGTCGCGGAGAACCTGCTGCTGCTCCAGGTCGACTTCGTGAAGAAGTCGCTCGGGATCTGAGCCGGGGCGCGCGGAGGAGGGGGAGCGGGGCCGGATCAGGGAGCCCGGGCCCGCGGGCGAGCGGTGCCGGGGCAGGCCCATCCCGCTCCCCCTTGGCCGCGCGCACCCCGCACGGGGTCGGTCTGTCCGGCCTCGGTGTGGGCGACACGGTAGTGCCCGCCTCCGACAGGTTGGTCCGGGCCCGGTCCGGGGCTGGTCCGGGGCTGGTCCGGGCGGAGGAACTCTCCGCCCCGGCCGCCCCGGCGCGGCGCCGCCGTTCCGGGGCGCGGGCAGCATGACGGGCATGCCGAAGCCTGTCGCGGTGGTGCTCGTCGTCCTGCTCCTCTCCCTGATCCCGTGCGCCGCCTTCACCGAGGCCGGCGGCGCCCACGCGGGGACGGCCCCTACGGACGTTCGAACCGGGCCCGCCGGCCCGCCCCGGTGAACCCCAGCCCCCGGAACAGGGCCGCGGACGCCGGGTTGTTCACGTTCACGTCCAGCAGCACCTCCGCGTCCCCGGCCGCCCGCAACCGCTCCAGCGCCGCCACCGCCAGCGCCCGCCCGAGCCCCCGCCGCCGCCACCCGGGCACGGCGCCGACCTGTACCAGGAACCCCTCGGCGCACACCACGAAGCCCACCGGCGTGCCGTCGGCGTCCCGGGCGAGCAGCGAGGCCCCGGGCCGGAAGTCGTCCTCGACCAGCCACGTCGTCCATTGGGCGCGCGTCCAGTCCGGGAACCCCGGCCGGTCGGCGAAGGACCGGCGATAGGCCTCGTGGAAGGCCTCCTCGTCGGCCGTCCCCCACGCCTCCACCCGCACCCCGGCAGGCCACTCCACCGCGGGCAGCGGCACCTCGGCCCCCAGCCGGAACACGTCCTCGGCGAAGACCTGCCGCAGCCCGCGCGAGTGGAACAGCGCCTCGGCGGCGGGCGTCAGCGCCTCCGTCTCCACCTGGACGACGGTCTCCGCCGCCGCCATCAGCCGGTCCAGCAGCTCCCCGCCGAGCCCGCGCCCCCGGACGTCCGGATCCACCGCCCCCACCAGCGACCACCGGCCGACGGCGGGCCGGGCGGCCCCGCAGGCCACCAGCCGCCCGTCCTGGTACGCCCCGATCCGGACGGTCCCCGGCCCGTCGTAGCGCCGGTGGACGAAGGACGGCTCCCCCGTCACCGGCAGCCCCCCGTCCACCGCCAGGCACCGCCGCACCACCGTCAGGACCGCCCCCAGCTCACTGTCCGGGAGCACCTCCCGCCACTCCACGCCCATCCCCGGCCGCCTCCCTCTCGGTTCCTCCCCGCATGTCATCCCGAATGCCATCCCGAATGCCTTCCGGGTGCAACCGGGTTTCCGTCCCGTGGAGCGGGAAGTCGGCCGGTCCGACTTCCTGCTCCAGTGAGGCCCGCAGTGCGGTGGTGAACCAGGCGAAGACATCGCGCAGGCTCTCCTGGACCGGCCAGCCGTTGATGATCGCGAGGAGGTGCCAGTAGCGCTCGGCTCGGGCGTCGTTGGCGGTCTCCACGCGGTCGAGGATCCAGGCCCGCAGGGCGGCGTCGTCGGGCCGGGAGAAGGTGGCGGCGTAGGCGGCGGTGAGGGAGTCGAGGGCGGGGCGGGCGGCGGGGGAGCCGGGGGCGACGTCGTCGGCGATGGCGGCGGTCACGGTGGCGCGGACGGTTCCGGAGAGCGCGATGTGCAGTCCGGTGTCGTCGCCGGCCGCCCGCTCGGCCGCCTGGTGGGCGGCCATCCGGCGGACCGCGGCGCGGAAGTCCTCGTCCTGCACGAGCTCGCCCAACTCGACCCAGGCGTCGATCTGCTCGGCGGTCGGCTCGTCCGGCAGCTCCGGCATGGCGGAGCGCATCATGGCGACGAACTCCGGATTGGCGTCCAGGCCGCCGAAGGTGGCGTCGATGAAGTCGTGGATCAGGCGCCGGCGTTCGGCGTCGGACAGCTTGGCGAGCTGGTGCATGCGTCTCATCTCCTCGGTCGTGGAGCCGCGTTCGGCGATCGCCCGCAGCACCGTCCGGCGCAGCCGGAGCGTGCGGATCTGCACGTCCAGCGCGTCGGCGTGCGCGGCGGCCACCTCGCGCAGCGGGGCGGAACGGTCCAGCACCCGCCGCACGGTGGCCAGGTCCAGTCCGAGCTCCCGCAGGGTGCGGACCAGGTCGAGCCGGGCCAGGGCGTGCACGTCGAAGCGGCGGTAGCCGGCCGGCGTACGGGTGGTAGGCGGGACGAGTCCGGCGTCGGCGTAGAACCGGACGGCCTTGACCGTCAGCCCGGTGCGCCGGGCCAGCTCGCCGATGGAGTACAGGGTGCCGTTGAGCTCGTCGTCCCGCATGGCCCCCAGCTTGGCGTCTCCCCCCGGGGGAGACTCAAGCGCGGACCGGTCCGCCGCGGGGCACGCCCTAATTCAGCCGGTGGCGGGCGGCCCGGGCCTCCTGGCGGACCTTGGCGGCGGCGTCCCGGTCGAAGGCGTCCAGGATCCCGGCGTACTCGTCCATCTCCCGCGCGCCGCCGAGGAAGTCGCCGGTGCGCACCAGCAGCTCGGCGCGTTCGAGGCGGAGCTGGGCGGGGTGGCGGGGGAGCAGCAGGGCGAGTTCGGTGGCCCACAGCTGGGTGCGGGCGTGCTCGGGGCGGTCGGCGGCCCAGGCCCGGATGTTGCCGAGCACCCGCAGCACGGTGTCCAGCGGCTGCGCGGGAGTGAGCAGCTCGGGCGTGAACTCGTGCCCGCCGGCGCGCACCAGCCGCTCCACGCCGTCGAGGTCGAGCAGCCGGCCGCCGTGGAAGGGGTCCGCCAGGACGAAGTCCTCGCCACCGGCGGGCCCGCCGACCGCGACGATGAAGTGGCCGGGCAGGGCGACGCCGTGCACGGTGAGCCCGGCCCGCCGGGCGACGGCGGACCAGACCAGCGCGAGCATGATCGGCAGCCCGCGCCGGCGCCGCAGCACGTCGGGCAGCAGCGAGGACTCCAGCCGCCGGTAGTCGGACTGCCGCCCGTGGAACCGCTCGCGCCCGCCGAGGACGGCGGCCAGCAGCGCCGCCGTCTCCTCCGGCCCGGCCGGGGCCCGCTCGGCGACGGCGAGCCGGACGGCGGCGGCGTGCCGCTCCAGGGCCGCCGAGCAGGCGGCGAGCAGGGCGTCGACGGAGGGCGGGCCCTGGAGGTCGTCCGGGTCGTCCGGGTCGGGGGCGTGGGTGTGCTCGGCGGCCGCGAGCAGGCACAGCAGCACCGGATCGGGGTGCTCGGCCCGGGCCTCGGTCCGGAAGCGTGCTCTGCTCTGCTCGGTCACGGCGGTGGCGGCGGCTTTCGTAGGACGGGCGGTTCCGGGGCGGACGGTTCCAGGGCGGCGCCCTACCCCTGGGGCAGCAGCGCGTAGTGGTAAGTGTGACTGGTCGTGAAGCCCAATCCGTCATAGAGCGCGATCGCCCCGGCGTTGTCCGCCTCGACCTGGAGGTAGCCGCCGGCCGCGCCCTCCTCGGCCGCCCGGGCGGCGAGCACCGCCATCACCGCCGTGGCCAGGCCGCGGCGGCGGGCCCACGGCGCCACCTCGACGGCGCCGAAGCAGGCCCAGGGGCCGTCGACGACACAGCGTCCGATGGCGAGTACGGGCGGGGTGCCGTCGCCCTCGGTCCCGCAGCCGTCGGTGTCGTGGACGGTCGCGAACCAGACCGAGGGCCCGCCGTGGAGCACCGCGCGGGCGGCCTCCTCCACCGCCGGGTCGCCGGTCACCCGCCGGTACAGCGACATCCAGTCGGCCGGGGCGGTCCGCGCCAGCCGCACCCGGTCCCGGCCGGCCCGGTCCCCGAGCCTGGTCAGCGGCGCGAGTTCGGCCACCCGGACGAGGGTCGGCGCGTGCGCGGCGCCCAGCCGGTCCAGCTCGGCGCGCAGCGCCTGCGGCGTGCCGGGGGTGGTGACCTCCACCCAGGCGGGCAGCCCGCGCGCCGCGTACCACTCGCGCGCGGTGGTGAGCGCCTCGTCGAGGGGCAGGCCGGGGTCGCCGAGCGCCTGGACGGAGTTGGCCCGCCGGGTGAAGCCGGCCGAGGCGCGCAGCGTCCAGTCGCCCAGCGGCTCCTGCTCGACGGCGGGCCAGCCGCGTGCGGCGATCCGCTGGAGCTCGGCCGGCCCGGTCGGCGGCAGCGGGGCGCGCCGGGCCGGGAAGAGCGGCACGGGCTTGCCCGCGACCAGCAGCCGCTCGTCGAAGGAGACCGGCCCGCCGGCCCTCGGCACCACCGTCAGCCCGTCGTCGTCCCAGGATGCGAGCACGCCGATCACATCGCGGAACACCGGCCGGTTGTCGCCGTCGAACCCGGAAAGCCGCCGGACGCTGACCCTGCGGCCCACGTCGGAGCGATCTATCCGGACCTCCGGACGGTCCTGAACCGGCCCTTCGGCGGCCATCTGGGCACCTCCTGTGCATTTGCGGTCTCCGACCCGCGATACTAGGGGCGGGCATCGACGACGCCGCGCTCACCCGCGCACGCGAGAAAACAGAATGGGCCGCCGAGCCCTTCCGAGGAGGAACGACAGCGTGACCTACGTCATCGCGCAGCCTTGTGTCGACGTCAAGGACAAGGCGTGCATCGAAGAGTGCCCGGTTGACTGCATCTACGAGGGCGAGCGATCGCTCTACATCCACCCGGATGAGTGTGTCGACTGTGGCGCTTGCGAGCCGGTCTGCCCGGTCGAGGCGATCTTCTACGAGGACGACACGCCGGAGGAGTGGAAGGACTACTACAAGGCGAACGTCGAGTTCTTCGACGACCTCGGCTCGCCCGGCGGTGCCTCGAAGCTCGGCCTGATCGAGCGCGACCACCCGTTCATCGCCGCTCTGCCGCCGCAGAACGCCGACCACTGACGACTGGTGGCAACTGAGCTGTGAGTACCAAGAACAGCACGCACGCGCCGTTCCCGGGCCACCCGGGGGCGGCGCGCCGCGTTTCGGACCTCCTGCCGGTGTTCCCCTGGGACAAGCTGGAGCCGTACAAGGCGACCGCGCTGGCCCACTCCGGCGGGCTCTGCGACTTCTCCGTCGGAACCCCGGTCGACCCGGTGCCCGAGGTGATCCAGAAGGCGCTCGCCGCGGCGACCGACACGCCCGGCTACCCGACCGTCTGGGGACCGCCGGAGCTGCGCGAGGCGATCGCCGGCTGGCTGCGCCGCAGGCTCGGCGCGGAGATCGGCCCGCAGGCCGTCCTGCCGACCGTGGGCTCCAAGGAGCTGGTCGCCTGGCTGCCGACCCAGCTGGGCCTCGGCCCCGGCGACCAGGTCGCCTACCCGCGGCTGGCCTACCCGACGTACGAGGTGGGCGCGCGGCTGTGCGGCGCCGAGCCGGTCGAGTACGACTCGGTGGACGAGCTGGACGGCTCCCGGGTGCGCCTGATCTGGGTCAACTCGCCGTCCAACCCGACCGGCCGGGTGCTCGGCGCGGACGAGCTGCGCCGCGCGGTGGCGTGGGCGCGCGAGCACCGGGCGCTGCTGGTCAGCGACGAGTGCTACCTGGAGCTGGGCTGGGAGGCCGAGCCGGTCTCCGTGCTGCACCCCGGGGTGTGCGGCGACGGCGGACACGAGGGCCTGCTCGCGGTGCACTCGCTGTCCAAGCGCTCCAACCTGGCCGGCTACCGCGCGTCCTTCGTGGCGGGCGACCCGGTGGTGGTCAAGGAGCTGCTGGAGGTGCGCAAGCACGGCGGCATGATCGTGCCGGCCCCGGTGCAGGCGGCGACCGCCGCCGCGCTCGCGGACGACGCGCACGTCGCCGAGCAGCGCGAGCGCTACGCGGCCCGGCGCGCGGTGCTGCGCGCGGCGCTGGAGGCGTACGGCTTCCGGATCGAGCACTCCGAGGCCAGCCTCTACCTGTGGGCGACCCAGGACCGGCCGTGCTGGGAGACGGTGGCCGGGCTCGCGGAGCTGGGCATCCTGGTGGCGCCCGGCGACTTCTACGGTCCGGCGGGCGACCGCTTCGTGCGGGTCGCGTTCACCGCGACCGACGAGCGGGTCGCGGCGGCCGCGGAGCGGCTGCACGCGGCGGCCGCCGCGCGGTAGCCGCGGTAGCCGCCGCAGCAGCGGGAGCGCACGAGGGGCCGGCGTCCGGGGAGACCGGGACGCCGGCCCCTCGCCGCTGTGCGGGCGGGCTCGGCCGTGGTGCGGGCTCAGCCGATCGGCAGGCCGTTCAGGGAGCCGCCGTTGAGGCCGCCGAGCAGGCCGCCGAGCGGGCCGAGCGCGCTGGTCAGGCCGGACAGGCCGTTCAGCGGGCTGTTCGGGCCGAGGTCGGCGCCGCCGAGGCGGTTGGCCGACCCGTGCTCGGCGAGGCCGAGCACGTCGGCGCCGGGCAGGCCGGTGGGCAGTGCCCGGGTGACCGCGCCGATCGGCAGCGCGTCGGTGACGGTGCTGGTGCTGGGGACGGCCTGGGCGACCCCGCCGGCGCCGGGCACGGCGTTGGCCAGCCCGCCGAGCGACTCCAGGCCGGCCTGCGAGCCGACGGCCTGCGAGCTGCGCTGCGGGGTGGCGCTCTTGCCGGTGACGGCCTCGCCGAGCTTGCCGGCCAGCGCCCGGGCGACCTTCGGGGCGACATGGGAGAGCTCGCCGGTGGTGGCGGCGGTCTGGTCGAGCGGCGCGGTCAGCGAGCCGGCCTTCTCGTTCGCCTCGGGGAGCTGCTGGGCGACGATGCTGCCGGTCGCGTCGGCGGCGGCGGGCACGCCCGCGGCGACGGTGGCGGCGCCGGTGTTCCCGGCGGCCTGGCCCAGCTGGTGGGTGGTGTGCTGCAGGGTGGACCCCGCGTCGGTGTTGGTGAGCTGGCCCAGCGGGGCGGCCAGGTCGCCCTTCGGCAGCAGGGCGTCGGCGGCGGACGCGGAGCCGGCCGCGGCCAGCGGGGTCGCGCCGGCCGCCACGAGCAGCGCGGCCTGGGCGATCCGGCGCGTGAGGGGGTGAGACATGGGGCTCCTCAGGAGGGTCTGGGTCCGTCCCGTCCGCCGGGCGGACGACATTGTTACCGCTTGAGAAGCCAGAAGGTTTCGGGCCGTGCAAGGAAAGCGTCGGTCCGACCATCGGATGGTCGGACCGCTCAGGGCGCCGCGCGGGGAACCGGAGTGCGGTGCTGCGCCCAGGACGGGCCAAGGGGAGTGACGGTTCTGCGCCCCGCCCGCCCCGGCCGGCCCGCCGTCCACCCCGGTTGACCCGAATCACCCGGGCGGCGGCAACCCGGACACCAGTGCGTCAACGGTCGGGGACCGTCGCCCCTCAGCCCTTCGCCGGGGAGGCCAGCGAGACCAGCACCAGCTTGGTCGACGTCCCCGTCGGCTGCGGCTTCCAGCCGTCCTCGGACTTCGCCTGCCGCCAGATCCGGCCGTCGTACGCGACGGTCTCGATGCCCAGCCGCTGCGCCTGCGTCACCGCCCAGTGGGCCACCGCCCAGCCGTTCTGCCGCTCGGCGTCCGGGCCGGAGTCGGTGGACGCGGTCGGGTCCGGGGTCAGCGAGACGGCGTTCTCGGCGCCCTTGATCGTGGACGTGTGGCCGGCGGCCGGGGTCACGGTCCGGCCGAACTCCCGGCGCACCCGGTCGCTCAGCACCTGGGTCCGGTCCTGGGGGGCCGAAGCGGTGTCCGCCCCGTCGGCGTCCGGAGCGGCGAAGTCGTGCACCACGCAGTTCAGCGAGGCCGCCTCACGGCCGGTCAGCGCGGAGGCCAGCAGGGTGGCCTTGGTCTCGTGCTTGGCGTAGGCCTGCGGGTAGCCGCTCTTCTGCACCTGCTGGGCCGCGTCGGTCAGCGGCAGCCGGGTGTAGCCGGGCACCTTGACCAGGCCGTCCAGGAACTTGTTGGTCGCGTAGACCGGGTCCATGATCTGCTGCACGGTGCCCCAGCCCTGCGAGGGCCGCTGCTGGAACAGGCCCACCGAGTCCCGGTCGCCGCCGGTCAGGTTGCGGATCTTGGACTCCTGCATCGCGGTGGCCAACGAGATGGTCACCGCCCGGTCCGGCAGGCCGCGGGCGTGCGCGACGGCGGCGATGGTCGCCGCGTTGGCCGCCTGCGGGAGCTCCAGCGTGCCCTCGCCGGCCGGTGTCTTCACCGAGCAGCCCTCGGGGGTCAGCAGCTTGTTGTCGCGCAGCCAGAACAGCGCCACCGCGACCACGGCCAGCACCAGCAGGCCGATCAGCACCACCCGTAGCGGCCTGCGGCGCCGCCGCGGCGCCGCACCCTCACCACCGCCGCCGCCCTCTCGCCTCGCCACCGCCGCCCCTCTCCGCCGAGCACTTCCGAACCGACACCGTACCGACTCGGACGGATGTGCGGTGACCTGCGGTTGCAGCTACTCGCCCGCTCGCCTCCGGACGCTGCGGCCCGGTGCCGAC
>NZ_JBIBHU010000012.1:38559-235464 GCF_042957205.1 Kitasatospora sp. NPDC008115
CCGACGGTCGGCGGGCACGGCGCCACCTCCTTCGTCGGCGGCTTGGCCCTTCTCCCTTTCGGTACCGGCGCGTCCTTCGGCTCGGGGCGGGGCTCGCCCGCTCGCCTCCGGACGCTGCGGCCCGGTGCCGACGGTCGGCGGGCACGGCGCCACCTCCTTCGTCGGCGGCTTGGCCCTTCTCCCTTTCGGTACCGGCGCGTCCTTCGGCTCGGGGCGGGGCTCGACGACAGGACTAGGCTGGGCAACCATGAGCAGCCCGAAGACGCCCCTGGACCTCACCCTCGACGGCGGCGCGCTGACCGCCCAGCTGGTCGACTTCCCCTCCGTCAGCGGCGACGAGCAGGCGCTCGCCGACGCCGTGGAGGCGGCCCTGCGGGTCTACCCGCACCTCACCGTCGACCGGTACGGCAACAACGTGGTCGCCCGCACCGGCCTCGGCCGCTCCGAGCGCGTCCTGCTCGCCGGCCACATCGACACCGTGCCGATCGCCGACAACGTGCCCTCCTGGGTGGAGGGCGACCTGCTCTACGGCTGCGGCACCTCGGACATGAAGGCCGGCGTCGCCGTCCAGCTGCGGCTCGCCGCCACCCTGCCCGAGCCCAACCGGGACCTCACCTTCGTCTTCTACGACTGCGAGGAGGTGGAGGCGAGCCGCAACGGCCTCGGCCACCTCGCCAAGGCCCACCCCGACTGGCTGGCCGCCGACTTCGCGGTGCTCATGGAGCCCAGCGGCGCGGTCGTCGAGGGCGGCTGCCAGGGGACCCTGCGCGCGCAGGTCCGGCTCGGCGGCGTCCGCGCCCACGCGGCCCGCAGCTGGCTCGGCGACAACGCCATCCACAAGGCTGGCGAGGTGCTGCGCCGGCTCTCCGAGTACCGCCCGCGCCTGGTCGAGATCGACGGTCTCGAGTACCACGAGGGCCTCAACGCGGTGCGCATCGACGGCGGCGTGGCCGGCAACGTCATCCCCGACGAGTGCGTGGTGACGGTCAACTTCCGCTTCGCCCCGGACCGCGACGAGGCCGGCGCCGAGAAGCACGTGCGGGAGGTCTTCGACGGCTTCGAGGTCACCGTCACCGACTTCGCCCCGGGCGCGCTGCCCGGCCTGAACCAGCCGGCCGCGCAGGCGTTCCTCGCCGCGACCGGCGGCACCGCCCGCGCCAAGTTCGGCTGGACGGACGTGGCCCGGTTCAGCGCGCTCGGCGTCCCGGCGGTCAACTACGGCCCCGGCGACCCGAACATGGCGCACAAGCGGGACGAGCACTGCTCGCTGAGCGCCATCGCCGTGACCGAGGAGCGGCTGCGCGCCTGGCTGACGGCCTGAGCCGGCCGTCCGGCCATCGGCCGGAGGCCATCTTCCGGTCGCCCAACCGACCTTCCGGCGTTGCCTGAAAAAGGGGAGGGGCGGGCGTAGGGTTTCGTCATGACAGGCACTGGAGACGAAAAGCGCTACGGGCACGGCCCCGAGCAGGTGGGCGAGCCGCGCCCGAAGAAGGCGTGGCCCGAGAAGCAGAAGGGCCCGGTGCTGGTGCGCCGGGACCAGGTCGGCGAGAGCACCACGGACCAGCGCCTGCTGGACACCACCGGTCCGACCGACTGGCTGCACACCGACCCGTGGCGGGTGCTGCGGATCACCTCCGAGTTCGTCGAGGGCTTCGGCGCGCTGGCCGAACTCCCGCCCGCGGTCAGCGTCTTCGGCTCCGCCCGGACCCCGGTCGACTCGCCCGAGTACGCGGCGGGCGTGGCGATCGGCCGGGCGCTGGCCGAGGCCGGCTACGCGGTGATCACCGGCGGCGGCCCGGGTGCGATGGAGGCGGCCAACCGCGGCGCCTCGGACGCCGGCGGGCTCAGCGTCGGGCTCGGCATCGAACTGCCCTTCGAGCAGGGGCTCAACGAGTTCGTCGACCTCGGGCTGAACTTCCGCTACTTCTTCGTCCGCAAGACGATGTTCGTGAAGTACGCGCAGGGCTTCGTCGTCCTGCCCGGCGGGCTCGGCACGCTGGACGAGCTGTTCGAGGCGCTCACCCTGGTGCAGACGAAGAAGGTCACCCGCTTCCCGGTGATCCTCTTCGGCAGCGCCTACTGGGGCGGGCTGGTCGACTGGCTGCGGAACACCCTGGTCGCGCAGGGCAAGGCGGCCCCGCACGACCTGGAGCTGTTCCACGTCACCGACGAGATCGACGAGGTCATGAAGATCCTCGCCGACGCCCGCCGTCCGGTGAACGAGATCTAGCGCGAGCGAGCGCCGTAGAAGGGCCCCTCAGGCCAGGCCCCGGCGGGCGACCGCCGGGGGGCGGGTGCCGCGGATCGAGGCGACCATGTCGAGCACCTGCCGGGTCTCCGCCACCTGGTGCACCCGGTACACCTGGGCGCCCAGCCAGGCGGAGACCGCCGTGGTCGCCAGGGTGCCGAGCAGCCGCTCGTTCACCGGCCTGTCGAGCGTCTCGCCGACGAAGTCCTTGTTGGACAGCGACACCAGTACCGGGAACCCGGTCGCGGTCATCTCCGGCAGCCGGCGGGTCGCCTCCAGCGAGTGCCGGGTGTTCTTCCCGAAGTCGTGCCCCGGGTCGATGATCACCGCGTCCCGCCGCACGCCCAGCTCCACGGCCCGCTCGGCCAGGCCGACGGTCACCCGCAGGATGTCCGCCATCACGTCCTCGTAGCCGACCCGGTGCGGGCGGGTGCGCGGCTCGGCGCCGCCCGCGTGGGTGCAGACCAGCCCGGCGTCGTAGCGCGCGGCCACCTCGGCCAGCCGCGGGTCCACCCCGCCCCAGGCGTCGTTCAGCAGGTCAGCGCCCACCTCGCAGACCGCCTCGCCGACCTCGTGCCGCCAGGTGTCGACGCTGATCACGGCCTGCGGGTGGCGCTTGCGCAGCTCCGCGACGAACGGCACGGTGCGCCGCAGCTCCTCCTCGACGGTCACCTCGTCACCCGGCCCGGCCTTCACCCCGCCGATGTCCAGGATCGCGGCGCCCTCGGCCACCGCACGGTCGGCGGCGGCGAACGCGGCCTCGTCGGCGAACGTCGCACCCTTGTCGAAGAACGAGTCCGGCGTGCGATTGACGATCGCCATGATCACCAGCTCGTCGTCCCCGAACTCCCGTGGTCCCAGGCGCAGTGCCACCGATGTCTCCTCCACAGCTGCTTCGAGTGCGATGATGGCCCCCGGCCCATCGGGACCATGATCCCACTCCAGTCGGGGCCGGCCGGAAAATCGGGAGGACCGCTCGTGTTCTGGGTGATCGTGGTGGCGATGGCCGTGGTGGTCGGCGGCGCCGCGCTGGTGGCACTGGGCGGCGGCGGCTCGCTGCCGGAGGCCGTGCAGGACCGTATCTCCGCCCGGCTGCCGCAGGACCGCGCGCTGGGCCAGGGCGACGTCGAGGCGCTGCGCCTGCCGATGGCCGTGCGCGGCTACCGGATGGACGAGGTGGACGACGTCCTCGACCGGCTGGGCGCCGAACTCGCCCACCGCGACGCCCGGATCGCCGAGCTGGAGGCGCTGGCCGCGGTGCGCGGCGCCGTCGAGGCCGACGACCGTCCGGAGCCCGGCGCCGAACCGCTGCCCGGGCTGGAGGAGTTCGCCCGGGTCGTCGAGCCCGCCGTCGCCCTCGCCAAGGCACCGTCGGCGCAGACCGCCCAGGCGCCGGGGCCCGAGGACGCGAAGCCCGAGGGCCCGCGGTGAGCACCGAGTCCGGCGGCGCCGTCCTCGGCGCGGACGGGCTGCTCCGCTGCGGCTGGGGCGACTCGGCCGACGACTACCGCGCCTACCACGACACCGAGTGGGGACGCCCGGTGCGCGGCGACGACGCGCTGTTCGAACGGGTCTGCCTGGAGGCCTTCCAGTCCGGCCTGTCCTGGATCACCATCCTGCGCCGCCGCGAGGGCTTCCGGGCGGCCTTCGCCGGCTTCGAGATCGCCGAGGTGGCCGGGTTCGGCGAGGCCGACGTCGAGCGGCTGCTCGCCGACACCGGCATCATCCGCAACCGGGCCAAGATCGAGGCGGCGATCGCCAACGCCAGGGTCGCCCGCGACCTCGACGGCGGACTGGACGCGCTGATCTGGCAGTTCGCCGGCGACCCGGACCGGCCGGCCCCCCGCACGCTCGGCGAGGTGCCGGCCGTCACGCCCGAGTCGACGGCGCTGGCGAAGGCCCTGAAGAAGGCCGGCTTCCGCTTCGTCGGCCCGACCACCGCGTACGCGCTGATGCAGGCCTGCGGACTGGTCGACGACCACCTCGCCGACTGCCACGTGAGGCGCGGCCGGTGAGGCCGACGGGCCCGGCTACCGGCCCAGGTACCGCGGCTTCTCCTTGGCGATGAAGGCCCGGACCGCGATCCGGTGGTCCTCGCTCTCGCCGGCCAGCGTCTGCAGCTCGTCCTCCTTGTCGAGCAACTCGCCCAGCGAGTGCGACGCGCCGTACGCCAGCGACTCCTTGATCGCGCCGTAGGCCACCGTCGGGCCCTCGGCCAGCTCCGTGGCGAACGCCCGGGCGGTGGCGGCCAGTTCGGCGGCCGGCACGACCTTGGTGGCCAGGCCCAGCTCCCTCGCCTCGGCCGCCTTCACGGTGCGCGGCAGCATCAGCAGCTCGGTCGCCCTGGCGTGCCCGACCAGCCGGGGCAGCGTCCAGGAGGCGCCGGAGTCGGCGGTCAGCGCGATCCCGGCGAACGCCGTGTTGAAGCCGGCGGTGTCCGCGAGGATCCGGAAGTCGCAGGCGAAGGCCAGCGAGGCGCCCGCGCCCGCCGCCACCCCGCCGACCGCGGCCACCGTCGGCTTGCGCATCCCGGCCAGCGCCCGCAGCAGCGGGTTGTAGTGCTCGGCGACGGTCTTCAGCGCGCCCTCGCCGGTCTCCTCGGCCCGCTTCAGCAGGCCCAGGTGCTCCTTGAGGTCCTGCCCGACGCAGAACGCCCGGTCGCCCGCGCCGGTCAGCAGCACCGCCCGCACCGCCGGGTCCTCGGCGGCGGCGGTCACGGTGTCGCGCAGCGCCACCTTGGTCGCCACGTCCAGCGCGTTCATCGCCTCGGGGCGGTTGACGGTGATGACGGCCAGGCCGCCGTCCAGCTCGTACAGCACGGAATCGGACATGGGCGAGGGCTCCCTTGCTCGTGGTCGGCGTCGACCGTCACTGCTCGTCGCAGTCAGGATGCCGGAGCCTTCGGCCGCCTGGGGAGTGTGAGGTATCGCACCTTTCGGCGGCGTACGGACCGCCGCCGCGCCGGGGCTTATGCCGGAATATGTGAGGGATTGCGGTATTCCGCACGAGGTTGCACCGAGAGTGATGTTGGTCATCAGGCCTTGGCATGCGGGATAATGGCTTCCGATCAATGCGTTCGATACCGGCGGTGGACGGACTGCCGGTGCGTAGCTGAGCGGTTGCAGGAAGGGGAACGAGCATGGCGGCCATGAAGCCGCGGACGGGTGACGGCCCGCTCGAAGTCACCAAAGAGGGGCGGGGCATCATCATGCGCGTTCCGCTCGAAGGCGGCGGACGCCTCGTGGTGGAGCTCACGCCTGACGAGGCCGACGCCCTCGGCGAGGCCCTGAAGAAGGCCTGCGGCTGACCGCAGCGGGTGCTCGCCATCTCCTGGAGATGTGCTGCCGGGCCCGGGTACGACCATCGTGTCGGCCCGGGCCCCGTACTTTTCCGCCCGCGCCTGGCCCGAAGGCGCGGGCCTAGGGTCCGTCTTTGAAGGCGGACCCTAGCGCTTCACGGCGCAGAGCAGCCCGTCCGAGACCGGCAGCAGCGCGGGCAGCAGCGCCTCGCTCTCCCGGACCGCCTGGACCAGGTCCCGCACCGACTGCGTCTGCGGGTCCTGGTGTTCCGGCTCGGCCAGCCGGCCCTCCTGGAAGACGCCCTCGAAGCAGACCATCCCGCCCGGCCGCAGCAGCCGCAGCGACTCCGCCAGGTACTCCCGCGACTCCGCCGGGTCACCGTCACAGAACACCAGGTCGTACTGGCCGTCGGCGAGCCGCGGCAGCACGTCCAGCGCCCGGCCCGGTATGAACCGCGACCGGTTGGCCGCGAACCCGGCCGCCTGGTAGGCCTCCTTCGCCAACTGCTGGCGCACCGGCTCGGAGTCGACGGTGGTGAGCACGCCGTCCGGCCGCATCCCGCGCAGCAGGTACACCCCGGAGACGCCCGTCCCGGTGCCGATCTCGGCCACCGCCTTGGCGTCCAGCGCGGCGGCCAGCAGCCGCAGACAGGCACCTCCGCTCGGCCCGATCGCCCGGATCCCGGTCCGCGCGGACTGCGCCCGGGCGTAGGTCAGCACCGCGTCCTCGCCGACGTAGGTGTCGGCGAGGGCCGCGCGCGCGGGCCCGAACTCGCTGATGGCTGCCTCTTTCGGAGCCCCGGGTGACGGCCCGGCGCCGAGCGGATGTCGATATTTCCTGCCACAGATTACTGGCCGGACGGGAACCGCGTACGGCGGCGGGCCGTTGGTTCGGCAGGGACCGGGGGAACGGGACGTCCCGGACACCCTCCGGGCCCGTCATCCGGGCCGGCCGGTCCCGGGCGGTTCTTATCCGGGCTTGACGGGCGAGGTGGATATGGTGGTGGCCCTGCTGGGCAGAAGAGCCGACCGAGGAGGTGTGGCCGAGGGCGACGTCCCCGTGCGGCGGCACTCCCGCGGCACCGCGTCGGCCCGTACGCCGAAGCCCGTGATGAACCAGCCTGCGCACTCCACCCTGGACCAGCCGGCCCCCGCGTCCGAGACGCCGGCCGCCGGTACCGCCGAGGCCCCCGCCCTCGCGACCTTCGCCGAGGGCCCCGACGCGCAGACCTGGACCCCTCCCACGTGGGAGGAGATCGTCGAGGCCCACAGCGCCCGCGTCTACCGCCTCGCCTACCGGCTGACGGGCAACCAGCACGACGCCGAGGACCTCACCCAGGAGGTCTTCGTCCGGGTGTTCCGCTCGCTGTCCACCTACACCCCCGGCACGTTCGAGGGCTGGCTGCACCGGATCACCACCAACCTGTTCCTGGACATGGTCCGCCGCCGCCAGCGCATCCGCTTCGACGCGCTCGGCGAGGACGCGGCCGAGCGGCTGGCCTCCCGCGAGCCCAGCCCGGCCCAGCACTTCAGCGACACCCACTTCGACGCCGACGTCCAGCACGCGCTGGACACCCTGGCGCCCGAGTTCCGCGCCGCCGTCGTCCTCTGCGACATCGAGGGCCTCTCCTACGAGGAGATCGCGGCCACGCTCGGCGTCAAGCTCGGCACCGTCCGCAGCCGCATCCACCGCGGCCGCTCGCACCTGCGCGCCGCGCTCAAGCACCGTGCCCCCGGCTCGGCCCCCGGCCGTGAGCGGCGTGGCGGCGGCGAGGAGCAGCCGGTGCCGGTCGGCGCCGCCGCCGGTGCCGCGGTCGCGCCGGGCGGGCGCGGACGGAGGCGATCGTGAGCGGAACCGGCCGATCAGGGCCGGGCCATCCGGAGACGCCCGGCCGTACCGTCGCCCGCCGCGCGGGCTGGCCCGCACTGGGCCGCCGGGGCCAGGACGGGCCCGCGGCCGACCCCGCGCCGCATCCCGCGCCCCCGGGCGAGCCGGCGCTGCGCGCCGTCGCCCTGCGGGCCGTCGAGCCCGCCGCCGAGGAGCACCACCTGGGGGAGCGGCTCTCCGCCTTCGTCGACGGCGAACTCGGCCATGACTCGCGCGAGCGGGTCCAGGCCCACCTGGCGACCTGTCCGCAGTGCCTCGCCGAGGCCGACGAGGGCCGCGCCGTCAAGCACCTGCTCACCCGTACCGGCACGCCCGGCCCGTCCTCCGCGCTGATGGCCCGGCTGCTGGCCGTCGGCGCGCTCCCGGAGGACGAGCGGCAGCCGCACGCCGAGCGTCCGCGCCGGGACGACGACGACCTGCCCGGCGGCGGCGTCGCCTCCCCCGGCACGCTCGGCGGCAGTCGGCTGGACGGCGGCTCGTTCGGCCGCGGCGCCGGGGCCTCCTTCGGCGCGGGCGCGCTCGGCGCCGACGCGCCGGTGCCCGGCGTCGACCCCCGCGCGTTCGGCCGCGGCTCGGTGCTGCGCCCGCTGATCGGACGCCGCTCGCCCCGCCCCGACGCCCCGGTCCAGCCGCTGGCGGCGGCCGCGGCCGCCCCGGTGGCCCGGCAGGCCCCGGCCCGCGGGCGGCGCTTCGTCTTCGCCGCGGCCGGCGCCTTCTCGGTCGCCGCGGTGACGCTCGGCGGCGTCGGCACCGTCGCCGGCTCCGGCGACGACCAGCACGGCACCACGGTCAGCCCGGCCGGCGGCCGGGGCGGGATGGTCCCGATGAACGCCCAGGTGCCGGCGGCGGACGTGCCGCTGCGCCCGGTGGCGGTCACCCGGGGCGCGACGCCGCACGAGCTGCCGGACCGCTCGCCGAGCTCCGGCGTGGCCGGCCTGCACCACGAGAACAGGTAGCACCACGGGTCCCTCGCAGCCCTGATCATCGGCGGGTCTTCACCACGGCTTCATCACACCGGGGGTCATGGACCCGTCGATGGCCATTACGCTGTGAGGAGCGTCTGTCCGATCCGATCGCGAGCTTAGGGAGCTTTGGTGTTCAGCGACGTGGGCACACTGGAGATCCTGACCCTGGTCATCATGGCCATCGTGGTCTTCGGCCCGGACAAGCTGCCGAAGCTGATCCAGGACACCATGGGCTTCATCCGGAAGATCCGGTCCTTCGCGGACACCGCGAAGGAGGACATCCGCAGTGAGCTGGGTCCGGAGTTCAAGGACTTCGAGTTCGAGGACCTCAACCCGAAGACCTTCGTGCGCAAGCAGCTGATGGGCGGCGACGAGGACCCGCTGGGCCTCAAGGAGATGCGGGACACCCTCGACATCCGCTCGGTGCTGGACGACAAGCCGGCCGCCCCGGTGAACGGCACGGGCCGCGCGGGCAGCGTCTCCTTCGACAAGTCCGCCGCCCCGGCCCCCGCCGCCGCCGGAGCCCCGCTCGCCCCCGGCGAGCGCCCGCCGTTCGACCCCGACGCGACGTGATGCGCGGCGCGTTTGCGACGTGATCGCTGACATCGGCGCCCCGCCAACCCCGAGGTTGAGCGGGGCGTCGGCGTGTGCGCCGCTATTGTGCTGATTGTTCCCGCTGTGCCGTCCGTCACTTTCCGGTCCCGTCAGGGCCGAAGGCGGTCGGCGGGGGCGCCGCGGTACGCCACGATGGGAGCGCGCCACGGCAGGAGAAACGTCGTTTGAGGAGGCCCCGGGGATGGACGCGACGAGTCAGGCGGTCGGGACGGCCACGGCCGGCGGACCCGTGGTCGGCGGACAGGCCGGCCCGGCGGACCCGCTGGTGCCGTACCTGTCCGCGGACTTCCCCTGGTACGGCATGGACGAGGGCTGGAGCGGCCGCCGCTTCCTGCTGCCGAGCGGCTTCGGCGGCCCGCGGGCCGGCGCCCACGGAACCGTCGACTACGGCAGCCTCGGCCACGGCGAGGAGCCGGCCCGCCAGTACGAGCCGCGCGACGTGCGGAGGTTCGCCGTCGTGGTGACCGTCGCCCGGCGGGAGAGCCGCCGCAGCGCCGACAACACCGGCACCCTGGAGGCGACGTCCGCCTCCTCCGCGGCCTGGCTGGCGAGTTCCGGCCTGCTCGCCGCCACCTGGCCGGGCCAGCTGGACCGCGCCCGGCGCCAGGACTGGCTGGACCAGCAGTCCACGCTCGCCTGGGACCTCGCCGACGACCTGGAGGGCCCTGGCTGGTCCACCCTCAGCCTCCCGGTGAACGGCCTGCCGCAGCCGTTCCGCTACCGCGAGTCCGAGTACGGCTGGGTGCTCGCCGGCGAGGCCCCCGGCGTCCTGCTGGGCGCCTACGGCCGCGGCGTCAGCGCCTACGGCGCCGGCTTCGCCGCCGTCCCCGACCTGGTCGCCTACACCCGCCCGTAGCCGGCCCCGGACGCCCGCGGGGGCCCACCGGACGATCCGGTGGGCCCCCGCGGCGTTCGCGGCCGGTGCCGCGTCAGAATTTGTTCTTCGGGGTGAGGCCGAGGGAGAGGCCGGAGAGGCCGCGCTGGCGGCCGCCGAGCTTGCCCGCGACGGCGCGCAGGGCGGCGCCGGCGGGGGAGTCGGGGGCGGCCAGGACGACCGGACGGCCGTCGTCGCCGCCCTCGCGCAGGCGGACGTCGATCGGGATCGAGCCGAGCACCGGGACGGTGGCGCCGATGGTGCGGGTGAGCGCGTCCGCGACGGTCTGGCCGCCGCCGGTGCCGAAGACGTCGATCATCTCGTCGCAGTGCGGGCACGGCATGCCGGACATGTTCTCGATCACGCCGACGATCTTCTGGTGGGTCTGCACCGCGATGGTGCCGGCCCGCTCGGCGACCTCGGCGGCGGCCATCTGCGGGGTGGTGACGATGAGGATCTCCGCGTTGGGGACCAGCTGGGCCACCGAGATGGCGATGTCGCCGGTGCCGGGCGGCAGGTCCAGCAGCAGGACGTCCAGGTCGCCCCAGTAGACGTCGGCCAGGAACTGCTGCAGCGCGCGGTGCAGCATCGGGCCGCGCCAGACCACCGGTTCGTTGCCCGGGGTGAACATGCCGATCGAGATGACCTTCACGCCGTTCGCCTGCGGCGGCATGATCATGTCCTGGACCTGGGTGGGCCGGCCCTCGACGCCCAGCATGCGCGGCACGCTGTGGCCGTAGATGTCGGCGTCCACCACGGCGACCTTCAGGCCGTCGGCGGCCAGCGCGGCGGCCAGGTTGACGGTCACCGAGGACTTGCCGACGCCGCCCTTGCCGGAGGCGACCGCGTAGACGCGGGTCAGCGTGCCGGGCTTGGCGAACGGGATCTCCCGCTCGGGGGCGCCGCCGCGCAGCAGCTGGGAGAGCTCCTTGCGCTGCTCGTCGCTCATCACGTCGAGCTCGACCTCGACGCCGGTCACGCCGGGGACGCGGCCGACGGCCTCGCGGACCCGGGTGACGATGGTGTCGCGCATCGGGCAGCCCGAGACGGTCAGGTAGACCGCGACCCGCACGGCGCCGCCCTCGCCGATCTCGACCGATTTCACCATGCCGATCTCGGTGATCGGGCGGTTGATCTCCGGGTCGTTGACGGTCGCCAGCGCCTGGCGCACGGACTCCTCCGTGGCGCCGGCCGCGACCTCTGTCTCGTTGGCCATGCCTTGATGGTACGGCGCCGCGCGGGGTGCATAACCGGTCGGTAGCGTGCTGCGGGTCACAGCACTCCGGGGGTCTCCCGGCGCTCGTCGATCTCCTTGAGCAGCGCCTGGAGTTCGGAGCGGACGAAGTCACGGGTGGCGACCTCGCCGAGGCCCTGGCGCAGCGCCGCGACCTCGCGGGTCAGGTACTCGGTGTCGGCGATGTTGCGGTCGCTGCGGGCGCGGTCCTGCTCCATGTTGACCCGGTCCCGGTTGTCCTGCCGGTTCTGCGCCAGCAGGATCAGCGGCGCCGCGTAGGAGGCCTGGAGGGAGAGCATCAGGGTCAGGAAGATGAAGGGGTAGTCGTCGAACCGGGCGGCGTCCGGCAGCAGGGTGTTCCAGGCGACCCAGAGGATGATCACCACCGTCATCCAGACGATGAACCGGCCGGTGCCCAGGAAGCGGGCGATCCGCTCGGAGAGCTTGCCGAAGGCCTCCGGGTCGTAGGACGGCAGGGTGATCAGCCCGGGGCGGGCGGTGCGCGGCTGGTCGAGCCGGCTGCGGGGGGACTGGCCGGTGGCGGCGGGCTCGGTGCGGCGGTCCCGGGCGCCGCCCTCGCGGGCGCGCAGTTCGCGCAGCTGGCGCAGCTCCCGCAGCTCGCCCTGGAGCCGCTGGCGCGGGGACTCGTCCCGTCGGCCCTTGCGGTCAGCGTCCACCGGGCACCTCCCTCTCGTCGGCGGGTCCGCCGTGCAGCGCGGCCTCCCGCCAGTCCTCCGGCAGCAGGTGGTCGAGCACGTCGTCCACGGTGACCGCGCCGACCAGGTGGTCCGCGTCGTCGACGACCGGCGCGGCGACCATGTTGTACGTCGCCAGGTAGCTGGTGATCAGCGACAGCGGGGTGTCCGGCGGCAGCGGGTCGAGGTCGTCGTCGACCAGCGAGCCGACCAGGGTGTACGGGGGCTCGCGCAGCAGCCGCTGGAAGTGCACGATGCCCAGGTACTTGCCGGTCGGGGTCTCGTTCGGCGGGCGGCAGACGAAGACCTGCGCGGCGAGGGCCGGCTTGTGGTCGGAGACCCGGACCCGGGCCAGCGCCTCGGCCACCGTGGCGTCCGGCTCCAGCACGATCGGCTCGGTGGTCATCAGGCCGCCGGCGGTGTTCTCCTCGTAGGTCAGCAGCCGGCGCACCGGCTCGGCCTCGTCGGGCTCCATCAGCTGGAGCAGCCGCTCGGCCTCGTCGCCGGGCAGCTCGGAGAGCAGGTCGGCGGCATCGTCCGGGTCCATCGCCTCCAGGATGTCGGCGGCCCGCTCGTCCTTCAGCTTGCCGATGATCTCGACCTGGTCGTCCTCGGGCAGCTCCTCCAGGACGTCGGCGAGCCGTTCGTCGTCGAGCGCGGCGGCGACCTCGGCGCGGCGCTTGGCGGACAGGTGGTGCATGACGTTGGCGAGGTCGGCGGCGCGCAGCTGGTCGAAGGTGGCGAGCAGGTTGGCGGCGCCCTGGTTCTCCTCGGGCAGGGTGAAGCCGGTGACGTCCTGCCAGTCCAGGGTGAGCGTCTCGCCGCGTGCCTTGCGCAGCCGGCCGACCCGACCGACCTGCACGAAGACCTTGCCGACCTCCCATTCGCGCAGCCGGGTCTGGGTCATCGCGACGTCCAGGACGGTGACGTCCTGGCCGGTCTTGGTCCAGGTGACGGTGCGGTCCAGCAGTTCGGCGAGGACGAGCGTCTCGGCGGGGCGCTGTTCGAAGCGGCGCATGTTGATCACGCCGGTGGTGATCACCTGGCCCGACTCCAGGCTGGTGACCCTGGTCATCGGCAGGAAGATCCGGCGCCGGCCGACCACCTCCGCCACCAGGCCGAGCACCCGGGGCGGGCGGCCGCCGACCCGCAGGGTGACCACGACGTCCCGGACCCGGCCGACCTGGTCGCCGTTCGGGTCGAAGACGGCGATGCCGGACAGGTGCGAGATGAAGACCCGGTTGCCTGGCCCTGCCATGGACTTCTGGACTCCTCGCCTCGCTCGACGCCTGGTCGGGCGCCGCGGGCACGCCCCGCGGCCAAGGCTACTCGGGCATCTCCGCCCGGGCTCGGTGAAAGCCGGGCGAATCGGGCGACCGGGGGGAGTGCGGTGGGGTCGCGGGCGTGGCGGGGCGTCAGCCCTTGCGGCGCTTGAGCAGCAGCTTCGGCAGGCCGGCCGGGATCGGGCGGCGGGTGGTGGCCGGGGTGGGCAGCGGGACCGCGACGTGCGAGTCCTCCGGCATCACGCCGGGCCGCTCGGCGAGTTCGGCGCCCGCCGGGCCGGTCGGCTCCAGCCGCAGCACCCGGCATTCGCGGGCCCAGCGGTCGGTGATGGTGTCGGTGTCCGGCGCGTTCAGCCGCTTGCCCTTCAGTTCCTCGACGGCGCCCAGCCAGGCCTCGCCGCCCGGGGGCAGCTCGACCACCCGGGCCGGCCAGCCGGTCAGCCGGCCGCCCTTGTCCTTGCTGCGGACGGTCACCGTCGCGCCCGTGCCGCCGGCCAGCCCGTGCAGCGGCTGCTCGGCGCCGTCGCCGACCACCACCACCGCGCCGTCGTGCCAGGCGTGCCAGAGTGCCCGCGCGTGCTCCTGGCCGTCCGCGCGGACCCAGAGCAGGCCGGACTTCTTCGCGGCCTCCTCCAGCAGGGCCCGGTCGAGGAAGTCGTCGGCGGTCGCGGCTGCGGCAGGCGTACGGTCCATGGCGCACAGCGTACGGCCTGCGCCGTGCGGGCGAGGGTCCACGGTTCGGGCGACAGTTCCATGGGCGGCACACGGGCCTTACCGTAGGAGCCGCCCCGCCCCGACCTGCAACGCCCCGCCGACCCGAGGAGCGCCGTGCCCGCCGCCCGGCCCGAGACCGCCGACCCCGCCGCGGTCCCCGCCCCCGCACCCGCCGCACCCGCGCGCCCGCTCCCCAGGACGGACCTGCTGCTGCTCGCCGTCTCCGTCGCCGGCATCTCGCTCTCCGCCCCGCTGATCAGCGCCACCGCCGCACCCGCCCTGGCCATCGCCTTCTGGCGCAACCTCATGTCGGTGGGCGTGCTCGGCCCCTGGGCGCTGCTGCGCCACCGCGCCGAGCTGCGCGCCGTCCCCCGCCGCGCGCTGCTGCTCGCCATGGCGGCCGGCGTCCTGCTCGCCGTCCACTTCGCGCTCTGGATGCCCAGCCTGCGGATGACCTCGGTGGCCTCCGCGACCGCCCTGGTCACCACCACCCCGCTGTGGACCATCGTGCTGATGCGGCTGCTCGGGGTGCGGGCGCCCCGGATGGTCTGGCTCGGCACCGGGGTGGCCTTCGCCGGCGTGCTGGTGCTCACCGGCGTCGACCTCTCGCTCTCGGCGCGCGCCCTGGCCGGCGACGCCCTCGCGCTCGCGGCCGGGCTCGCCGCCGCCGGGTACCTGCTGCTCGGTGCCGAGGTCCGGCGCACCGTCAGCACCACCGCGTACACCCTGGTCTGCTACGCCACCACGGCGGCCGTGCTGCTGGTGGTCTGCCTGGCCGCCGGGACGCCGCTGTCCGGCTGGTCCGCCGGGGTCTGGTGGCAGATCGTGTTGCTGATGGTCACCGCCCAGCTGCTCGGCCACTCGCTCAGCAACCGGGTGGTGCGCACTCTCGGTCCCTCGGTCACCTCGACCGCGATCCTGCTGGAGACCCCGGGCGCCGCGCTGATCGCCGCGCTCTGGCTCGGCCAGTGGCCCCCGGCCGCCGCCTACCCGGCGGTGCTGCTGATCCTGGCCGGCCTGGTGCTGGTCGCCCGCGCCGACCGGCGGTAGCCGGGCGCTACAGCCAGCCGTTGCGGCGGAAGCCCCGGTACATGCCGATACAGATCAGCACCACGCTGCCCAGCACCATCGGGTAGCCGTACTTGTGGTGCAGCTCCGGCATGTAGTCGAAGTTCATCCCGTACACGCCGGTGATCATGGTCGGCACGGCGAAGATCGCCGCCCAGGCGGTGATCTTGCGCATGTCCTCGTTCTGGGCGACCGACACCTGCGCCAGGTTGGCCTGGAGCAGCGAGTTCAGCAGCTCGTCGAAGCCGTGCACCTGCTCGGTGACCCGGGCCAGGTGGTCGGCGACGTCCCGGAAGTACTTCTGGATCTCCGGGTCGACCAGCCGCTGCAACGGCTCCGACAGCTGCTGCATCGGCCGCAGCAGCGGCGCCACCGCGCGCTTGAACTCCAGCACCTCGCGCTTGAGCTGGTACACCCGCCCGACGTCCGCGCCCCGGCCGCCCCGGTTGGAGAACACCTCGAACTCGATCTCGTCCACGTCGGTCTGCAACTGGTCCGCGACCAGCAGGTAGTTGTCCACCACGTGGTCGGCGATCGCGTGCAGCACCGCCGACGGGCCCTTGGCGAGCAGCCCGGAGCCGTCCGCGTCGGCCTCCAGCCGGTGCCGCAGCTCCTTCAGCGAACTGTGCCCGCCGTGCCGCACGGTGATCACGAAGTCCCGCCCGGCGAAGACCATCAGCTCGCCGGTCTCGACCACCTCGCTGGTCGGGGTGAGCTGGTCGTGGTCGAGGTAGCGGATCGTCCTGAAGACGGCGAACAGCACGTCGTCGTACCGCTCGACCTTCGGCCGCTGGTGGGCGTGCACCGCGTCCTCGACCGCCAGCGGGTGCAGCCCGAACCGCTGCGCGATGCCCTCGAACTCCGCCTCGGTCGGCTCGTGCAGCCCGATCCAGCTGAACGATCCGTCACCGTCCGGCAGTTGCTTCGACGCCTTGACCAGCCGGGCCGCGTCGCGCGGGCTGCACGTCTCGCCCTGCCGCTTCCCGTGCTGGTAGACCGCGCAGTCCACCACCGCCGACGGCGTCGCGCCCGGGTGGATCGTGTCGAACAGGGCCGCCGCGGAACGGCGGCGGCTGGTGCGGACGGCGGCGCGCAGGCTGTTGATCATCGACATGGCAGGCTCCCTTGGGCAGGAGCCGACGCACGACGGCGCGACGACGGACGGCCGCGGTGCGACGGCGGAGGAACACCGATGGACTCCGGCGCCTGCGGCCGCCCCCGGGTGCCTTGCCGGGGCACGGGAAACGGAACGGCCGGACGTCGGTGGGGTGCTCTCCCGGCCGGACCGGAGTTCCATCGTGCGTCCGCACGGGAAGGCTGGGTCCGCGGTGCTGGGGAGGAGGCCCGGCGATTGCCGAGGTCTCTCAGGCCCGCTGTTTCAGCCCGTGCGTCGAGGGGTACGGGGAAGGCGATCGGGCCGGGTAGAGCTGCCGGTACTGCATGGTCGGCTGGTATCCACCGCAACCACCTCCTTCGCGCCGCTGCCCCGGAGGATGAGGATCCCCGGTAGCCAGTCGCTCACACTAACATCCGAACCGCCTTCGCCGCGCCCGTGTTCACGTAAAGGCCGTGCCAACGGCCCGCGGTCCGCGGGTTACGCTCACCGGCATGGCCCACGACTTCCCGCTCTTCGGCGACCCCTCCGGCGGCAGCCCGCACGGCCCCTCCCGCACGGCGGTGCTGGCCGCCGTCGAGGCCCGGCTGCTCACCGCCTTCGGCGAGCCGGGCGGCCGCGCCGCCGTCACCTTCCTCGGCGCCGACCGCATCGAGGTGCTGCGCTTCGGCCCGGACGCCGAGGGCCTGGTCCGCTACGCCACCCTCGGGATGGCCGCCGCGCCGATGGCCGACCCGGCGGCGGCGGTCGTCGACCAGGTCCGGGGCCCGCGCGCGGAGTTGGTCCTGACGATCCGCGGCGGGCGCGACGGCGTGCTCCGCCCGCTGGCCACCTTCGCCGCGACGCCGCAGGTGGAGGGCCTGGTGGTGGCGCCCGGCGGCTCGCTGGACCTGGGGGCACCGCTCTGGGACGGCGCGCCGTTCACCTCGGTGCTGGCGGCCGAACCCGGCGGGCTGGTGGAGGACCTGGAGCTGGACGCGCCGGCCGACCCGGTCCGCTTCCTGCCGCTGCTGCCGATGACGCCCAACGAGGCGGGCTGGAAGCGGGTGCACGGCGCGGCGGCCCTCCAGGAGCGCTGGCTCCGGCACGGCACCGACCTGCGCGACCCGGAGCGCCGGGGCGTCCCGCTGGACTGACCCGGCGTCAAGGCGGCGGGCCGGTGCGGCGGGTGCTGCGGGTGCCGGGGCGCGCTCAGCCGCCGATCGGCTTGGCGCCGGTCGCCTGGTCCACGAGCGCCTCGTAGACGGCCGGGTCGGTGGTGAACTCGCCGAGGCGCACGGTCTTGCGGGCGCCGTGGTAGTCGCTGGAGCCGGTGGTCAGCAGCCCCAACTCGGCGGCCAGGCCCCGCAGATGCTCCCGGGTGGCGTCGTCGTGGTCGATGTGGTCGACCTCCAGCGCGGCCAGTCCGGCCGCCGCGAGGTCGGCGATGACCTGGTCGGAGACGGTCCGCCCGCGCTTGACCGCGCCGGGGTGGGCGAAGACCGGCACCCCGCCGGCCGCCCGGACCAGCCGGACCGCCGTCACCGGGTCGGTCTCGTGCTTGCGGACGTCCGCCCGCCCGCCGTTGGCCAGCCAGTCCGCCGTGAACGCGTCCGACACCGAGGCCACCACACCCGCCTCCACCAGCGCGCTGGCGATGTGCGGGCGGCCCACCGAGCCTTCCCCCGCGATCCGCCGCACCTGCTCCCAGCTGATGTCCGCGCCCAGTTCGCGGCAGCGCTCGACGATCGCCCGTCCGCGCCGGAACCGGTCGGTGCGCACCAGTTCGCGTTCCGCCGCGAAGTCGGGTTCGGCCGGGTCGAACAGGTAGGCGAGCATGTGCATCGAGATGTCGTCGACCACGCAGGACAGTTCCGCGCCGGGGACGAGCGTCAGCCGGGTGCCGGGCGGCAGCGCGTGCACCGCGTCGGCCGCCTCGGCGTGGCCAGCCACCGTGTCGTGGTCGGTCAGCGCCACCACGTCCAGCCCGGCCCCGACGGCCGCCGCGACCAGTTCGGCCGGGCTGTCCGTGCCGTCGGAGGCGTTGCTGTGGGCGTGGAGGTCGATGCGCACGGGTGGTGCTCCTCGGTGGTCGGCGCCGGGCGGCGCTGGCGCCGGCACGGCCTGCCGGCGGGGTGACGCCCAGGATAGTGCGGCCGCCGTGACGGGCCCCCGACGCAGGTCAGCCGAGCAGCCGGGGGGTGAGGGCCCCGCAGGGCAGCAGGTCCAGTTCGGCGCCGGCCTCCCGCAGGTCGGTCAGCACCAGCTCGTCGTACATCACCAGGGCCGACTGCTCCGGCCAGGCCACCGCCCAGAGCCAGAGGCCGCGCGCCTCGCCGACGAACACCGCCCGGTCCGCCGGGGCGTCGGGCACGTGGAACATGGGCGTCGGCCGGCCGGCCGCCATCAGCTTGGCGTCGGCGGGCTTGTAGAGGCCGACGGAGTCGCCCGGGTCCGGGCCGGACAGCCCCGCGTACCGGGCGCCGAGGCCGACGCCCAGTTCCTCGGCCACCAGCACCAGTTCGCCGAAGCCGCCCAGCGGGGCCGGCCCGGAGCAGGCGACGGCGGTGGCCCGGGCGCCCGAGACGTCGTCGCCGACGTGCGCGATCCCGGTGTACAGCCAGCCGACCGGCAGCGGCCAGGGCAGCCAGACGGGGACCTGCGAGCGGGCGACGGCGACGCCGAGCGCCTCCACGCTCGGGGGCAGCACCGGCTGCATCGGGTGCACGGCGCCGTGCCGGTCGCACTGCCAGGTGTCTGAGAACAGACCGGGGGCGCGGACCCGACCGGCGCACCTCGGGCAGCTTGGCTCGCCCCTCATAGCCGTCAACGCTCCTCCCTCCGGACCGCCGCGTCAAGGACGATCACCCGTACGGGGGCGGCTCGGCGGCACCTGTCGGTGGCGGGTGCCCGCGCGGCGCGGGGTGGGCGCGGTGCGGGCGGCTCCTGTTGGGAAATGTCCAGCGGGGGGTGGCGGCAAACGTCGGCGGCGCGCGCCGGGGTGCGGACGGCGTGCGGGCCCGGACGCGCTGACGCCCCGTTGTCGCTGCTGCGATGACGGGGCGTCAGTCGGGTATCGGGACGTCCGGGTCGGACGGTCCGGGCTCGTCGGCGGCGGGGGAGTGCTCGGGCTCCCGGGGGCCGCGCCCGGTCAGACGGTCGGGCACGGACGGATGAGCAGGCGTTCGCCGGTGCGGGCGGCGGCCTGGACGAGCTCGCGGACGGTCTCGGCGTCGGCGATGAGGCGGTCGGTGGCAGTGCCGTGGGCGTCGTCCAGTCGGAGGATCTCGAAGCGCATGGGCCTGTCCTTTCCTGGCCCCGTCGGGCGGGGCGGTCGTGGCTGAGTCGGAATCAGCCCTTCCGGGGTCTGTCGGGTCGAGTCGTCGACCGACCGCTGTCGCGGCAAAGAGGGCTCCCCCCTGCTCGCCAGAGGCGCGTGGTCCCTCGTGAACCACGCTGCGGTGGCGCTGCTACCGGGTCGTTGCCCGTCCGTGAAGTCCTGGTTTCGGATGGATCGCGTCGGCGGGACGCCGACGGCACTGTCGACGATGTTTCCAGGACCGAATCAAATATTACCGCAACTAACGAATTTTGTCGCCCCCCTTGTACCAGGAGTCTCTCGGAGTCGTCGAGCCAGGGCCCCGGTGCCGGCCCGAAAGGGCCCGGGCGTCAGCCCCAGAGGGCCAGCAGGGCCTCGGCGGTGGCGGCCGGGCGCTCGGCGTTGGGGGAGTGCCCGGCGTCCGCCACCACCGTCCGGCGGGCGCCCAGCCGCCGGGCCATCGCGGTCTGCTCCGGCACCGGCCACGCGTAGTCCCGCTCGCCGGAGAGCACCAGGGCGGGCAGGCCGGCGGCGATCACGGCGGCCAGCTCGTCCACCCGGTCCGGCGCGGCGACCAGGTGGCCGCCGGTGGTGATCAGCGCCTGCGGCACGTTCGCCAGCCAGCGGCGGTGCAGGAAGGCGGCCACCTCGGGGGACGGGCGGCGGGCGCGCTCCCCGCCGTCCTCCTCCATCCGCTGCATCACCTGCCAGATCTCCTCCAGGCCCATCGAGGCCAGGACGCCGGTCAGCAGCCGGGTCCGCTCCGCCTCGGCCGGGTCGATCGCCCCGGGGCCGGTGGACATCAGCGTCAGCGACGCCCACGGCAGCGCCGCGCCGTCCGCGCCCGCCGCCGCCTCGGCCAGGACGGCCTCGCGGGCCACCTGGCCCCCGAAGGAGTGGCCCAGCAGGTGCAGCGGCCCGGCGCCGTCCTCGGCCAGCAGCGCGGCGCTCAGCGCCCGCACGTCCGCGCCCAGCTCGGCCACCGCGTAGGCGGCCGGGTCGTCGGGTCCGCCCGTCTCGTACTGGCCGCGCTGGTCGACGGTGGTCACGCGGTAGCCGGCCGCGGCGAGCGGCTCCAGCAGCGCGACGAAGTCCTCCTTGCTGCCGGTGAAGCCGGGTATCAGGAGCGCCGAGCCGCGCACCGGCCCGGCCGGCTCGGCCCGCAGCGCCGCGAAGTCCCCGCGCGCCGTCGCCACCCGCAGCGCACGCGCACCGGACGGGAGGGTGAGGAACGGCGGCATGCTCATGGACGGACCTCCGGCGACCGGGGCGAACTGGCGGGTAACCCCGAGCCTATCGGCCCGGGAACGCCGGAGGGGCGGCCCGGGAAGTCCGGGCCGCCCCTCACGGGAACGCGGGTCAGCTCTCCGGGGTCGCCTCGGGGGCGGCCGCCGGGCGGCGGGTCCGGGTACGGGTGCGCTTGGGCTTCTCGGCGGCCTCGGCCGGGGCGTCGGCGGCGGTCGTGGCCTCGGTGGTGGTCCCGGCCGCAGCCTCGGCCTTCGCCCGCGGCGCGCGGGTGCGGGTGCGCTTGGGCTTCTCGGCGGTGGGGGCCTCGGCGGCGGCCGGGGCCTCGACGGCCGGGGCCTGGACGACGGCGGCCTGCGCGACGGCGGTGGTGACGGCCTCGGCGGCCGCGCCCTCGCCCGACGCCGAACCGCGCGAGCGGCGACGGCGGCGGCGCGGCGCCGCGGACTCGCCCTCGGCGCCCTCGACGGCGGCCGGGGCCTCCGGCGCGCCCGGCGTGACCGGGGCGTCGGGCGCCCCGTCGACCACGGCCGCGACCTCGTCGACCGCGGAGCCCCGGCGGGTGCGCCGGCGCTCACGGGTCTTGCGGGCCGGCTTCTCCTCGGCCGCGGCCGGCTCGACGGCCGCCGCGGACCGGCCGGAGCCGCTCCGCCCGCCGCGCCCGCGGGCGGCGGAACGCGAACCGCGTCCGCCGGTCTCGCCGAGGTCCTCGACCTCCTCCGCGCCGAGCCCGGCCCGGGTCCGCTCCGAGCGCGGCAGGATGCCCTTGGTCCCCGGCGCGATCTTCAGCAGCTCGTACAGGTGCGGCGAGGTGGAGTAGGTCTCCTCCGGCTCGTTGAACGGCAGGTCCAGCGCCTTGTTGATCAGCTGCCAGCGCGGGATGTCGTCCCAGTCGACCAGGGTGACGGCGGTGCCCGAGGCGCCGGCCCGGCCGGTGCGGCCGATCCGGTGCAGGTAGGTCTTCTCGTCCTCCGGGCACTGGTAGTTGATCACGTGCGTGACGCCCTCGACGTCGATGCCGCGGGCCGCGACGTCGGTGCAGACCAGCACGTCGACCTTGCCGTTGCGGAACGCGCGCAGCGCCTGCTCGCGGGCGCCCTGCCCGAGGTCGCCGTGCACCGCGCCGGCCGCGAAGCCGCGCTGGGTCAGCTGGTCGGCGACGTCGGCGGCGGTCCGCTTGGTCCGGCAGAAGATCATCGCCAGCCCGCGGCCCTCGGCCTGGAGGATGCGCGAGACCATCTCCACCTTGTCCAGCGAGTGGGCGCGGAAGATGTGCTGCTCGATGTTGGCGACGGTGGTGCCGGTGTCGTCCGGCGCGGCGGCGCGGATGTGCGTCGGCTGGCTCATGTACCGGCGGGCGAGGCTGATGACCTGGCCCGGCATGGTCGCCGAGAACAGCAGGGTCTGCCGCTTGGCGGGCAGCATGGTGATGATCTTCTCGACGTCCGGCAGGAAGCCGAGGTCGAGCATCTCGTCGGCCTCGTCCAGGACCAGCGAGCGGACCTGGGACAGGTTCAGCTTCTTCTGGCCGGCCAGGTCGAGCAGTCGGCCGGGGGTGCCGACGACGATGTCGACGCCCTTCTTCAGCGCCTCCACCTGCGGCTCGTAGGCGCGGCCGCCGTAGACGGCGAGCACGCGCACGTCACGGACCTTGCCGGCGGTCTGCAGGTCGTTGGTGACCTGGGTGCACAGCTCGCGGGTCGGCACGACGATGAGCGCCTGCGGGCAGTCGGAGAGCTGCTCCTCCTGCGCGCGCCCGGCGTCGACGTCGGCCCGCACGACGACCCGCTCGATCAGCGGGAGGCCGAAGCCGAGGGTCTTGCCGGTGCCGGTCTTGGCCTGGCCGATGACGTCGTGGCCGGTCAGCGCGACCGGCAGGGTCATCTCCTGGATCGGGAAGGGGTGGACGATGCCGACGGACTCAAGGGCCTCGGCGGTCTCCGGGAGGATTCCCAGTTCCCGGAAGGTCGTCTTCGTGGGTTCAGCGGTGGTGGACAGGGTGCTGCCTCTTCCGTGTGGAGGGGCCGAGAGCGAGCGGCGGGCGGGCAGCCGCGCGGCTGCGTACGGGCCTGGACGGCCCCGAATACAGCTGCGCGGACGCACAACCGCGCCGGTCCCTGCGGCCGGCCGGTGCGCGCGGCCCGGTCAAGGGGGCGCGTCGCCGGCGGCGTCGGGGAGGATTCCCGTGAGGGACCTGCGCGGGACCTGCGCCGGATGGCGCGGTCTCGGCGGCCCTCGCTCGGCCACTGATGCGGTGCCAAGGCTTGAAGTCCAAGCCCTGGTCGGAGCCGATCGGCTCTCCGACCGGGCATCCGCGTACGTTGAGAACCCGGCTTCCGCGCGGCGCGTCCCCGGGGGACGGAGTCGCTGCGGAGCGGGCTTGCCCGGCGGCACCGAGACGGCGGTGACACCGTGCGAGCACGACGGGCCTCCGTACCACCATACAGTCACCCGACGACTCGAACACGTGACGCGGACGACATCGCAGGTCGGAGCGGTGGAAGAGGTGCCCGGGGACGGACCGGCACTAAGGTGGCGGGTCATGGAGAACCGTGGTGAGACGCAGGACGACGTGGCGGCCGGCTCGATCGGCGACTGGGCGTCCTGCTCGGCCGACCCGGGGTACCGGGCCGCCGTACTGGACCTGCTCGGCGCCCTCGCGTACGGCGAGCTGAGCGCCTTCGAGCGGCTCGCCGAGGACGCCAAGCTCGCGCCCGACCTGGCCGACAAGGCGGCGCTGGCCCGGATGGCCTCCGCCGAGTTCCAGCACTACCAGCGGCTGCACGACCGGCTCGCCGAGATCGGCGCCGACCCGCAGGAGGCGATGCGGCCGTTCGTCGAGCCGCTGGAGCTATTCCACCGGATGACCGCGCCCTCGGACTGGCTGGAGGGCCTGGTCAAGGCCTACGTCGGCGACGCCATCGCCACCGACTTCTACCGCGAGGTGGCCGTCCGGCTCGACGACGACACCCGTGACCTGGTCCTCGGCGTCATGTCGGACACCGGGCACGCCCAGTTCGCCGTCGACAAGGTCCGCCAGGCCATCGAGGCCGACCCGCGGGCCGGCGGCCGGCTCGCGCTGTGGGGCCGGCGGCTGATGGGCGAGGCGCTCAGCCAGGCGCAGCGGGTGGTCGCCGAGCGGGACGCGCTCTCCAACCTGCTGGTCGGCGGCGTGCGGGTGCAGGGCTTCGACCTGGTCGAGGTCGGCAAGATGTTCAACCGGATCACCGAGGCGCACACCCGGCGGATGGCGGCGCTCGGCCTGGCCTCCTGAGCCTGGCGTCCGCCCCGGGCGCCGGGCGCGAGCGGGGCGCCCGGGGCGGACACCAGGCGCGGACGGCCGCTCAGGCGTGCCGGTGGCGCCGGTGCGTGCCCGCGCGGTGCGCCCCCGCCCGGTGCGGGCGGTGGCGGTGCGCCGGGGCCCGCCCGGCGGCCAGGTCGGGCCGGGCCAGCACCGAGGTGAGCATGGCCGAGGCGACCGCCGAGACCGCGATGCTCGCCGCCGGGTACCGGCCGTCCAGCGCGAAGTGCGCGACCGTCCCGGAGAGCAGCGCCGACCCCACCGCCGTACCCAGCGTCAGCGGCCGCCCGGCCGGGAAGTACGCGGGCCAGGACAGCAGTACGGCGGCGCCCACGGCCACGCCCGCGAGGGCGAAGGCGAACGTCTCGACCAACAAGGATGCCTCCCCGGGGTACGGGCGCCCGGCGGGCGGCCGGTCGCACTGTCGCCGTACCCCGGCCGCCCCACCCGTACACCCGGCCCCGTCCGCGCCGGGAGGCCGGGGCCGGGAACGCCCGGGAACGACGGTGCCCCGCCCCCTCGGCCGAGGGAACGGGGCACCGGGCGAGGCCCGTGGCTCAGAGCGTGCCGAAGCCGACCTTGCGCGCGGCCGACTCGCCGATCTCCACGTACGCCAGGCGCTCGGCCGGGACGATGACGCGACGGCCGTGCTCGTCGGTCAGCGAGAACAGCTTCTCGGTGCCCTCCAGCGCCTTGGCGACCGCGTTCTGGACCTCATCGGCAGTCTGCGAGCTCTCGATCACGATCTCGCGCGGCGCGTTCTGCACGCCGATCTTGACCTCCACGGCTTCCGTCCCTCCGGGGTTGCAGCCATCCACGCGCGGCGCCGTACCGCCTGGGACAAGCGGGCCCGGCGACCGCGCCGTACGGCTTCACCATAGAGCACCGGATCGGCACCCCGGCGAAAGCCGGTGGATCACCGGCCGGCGGCCGGGCCCTCCGGCGCATCGGTGTTCGGGTGCATCGGGAAGCCCTTCAGCCCGCGCCAGGCCAGGCTGGCGACCAGCCGGACCGCCTCGTCGCGCGGGATCTCCAGACCCTGCGACAGCCAGTACCTGGCGGTGATCTGGGCCAGCCCGCAGACACCCGCGGCCAGCAGCTTGGACTCCGCCTCCGGCAGGTCGGTGTCCTCCTGGATCACCTTGCTGACCAGCGTCGCACTGGCCTCGGCGGCCCGCTCGACCCGCTCCCGCACGGCCGGCTCGTTGGTCAGGTCCGACTCGAAGACCAGCCGGAACGCGCCGGACTCGCTGGAGACGTAGTTGAAGTACGCCTCCATCGTCGCGGCCACCCGCAGCTTGTTGTCGGTGGTCGTCTCCAGCGCCTCGCGGGTCGAGTCGACCAGGGCGTCGCAGTGCTTGTCCAGCAGCGCCAGGTAGAGCTCCAGCTTCCCGGGGAAGTGCTGGTACAGCACCGGCTTGCTCACCCCGGCGCGGTCGGCGATGTCGTCCATGGCGGCCGCGTGGTAACCCTGCGCGACGAACACCTCCTGGGCGGCACCGAGCAGTTGTTCACGGCGGGCGCTTCGCGGCAGGCGGGCACCGCGCGGGCGCTCCTGCGCCTCCTGGATGGCCGTCACGGCGCTCCTCACTTCACGGGTCGTACGGGGTCGGCAAGACGACCGATTCTACTTTCGGGTAACCGCGTCCGCGCTTGCCAGGCACGATAAAAGCGGCGGTCCCCCTTGTCAGGAGCCCACAATACGGCGCCCACCACGGCCGTCGGCAGTGCCGAGCACGGGGCAATGGGGAACCCCGCAGCGCCCGGCGGCCCGCGGGCCGCGGCGGCACCGGCTCACTACCATCGTCCCCCATGGACAGCGCTGAGCAGCAGATACTTCCGGAACCGGCCGCCCTGGCCCCGCTGCGCACCGTCGAGGTGCCCGGCGCGGCCCTGGCCGTGCACCGGCCCGCCGGGGACCCCGCGCCCGGCGGCGGACGGGCCCCCGCGCTGTTCGTGCACGGGCTCGGCGGTTCCGCCGCCAACTGGACCGAGCTGATGGCCAGGCTCTCCGGACAGCTCGACGGCGAGGCCCTCGACCTGCCCGGCTTCGGCGCCTCCGCCCCGCCCGCCGACGGCAACCTCGGCCTGTCCGGGCACGTGCGCGCCGTCATCGGCTACCTGGAGGCCACCGGCCGCGGCCCCGTCCACCTCTTCGGCAACTCCCTCGGCGGCGCCGTCGCCGTACGGCTCGCCGCGCTGCGCCCCGACCTCGTCCGCAGCCTGACCCTGGTCTCGCCGGCCCTGCCCGAACTGCCCCCGCAGCGCACCGCCTGGTCCACCGGACTGCTCGCCGTCCCCGGCCTGCCCGCGCTGCTGCGCCGGCTGCCCGCCGGTCGGCGCGGCCCCGAGCAGGTCACCGAGGACCTGCTCCGGCTCGTCTACGGCGACCCCGGCAGCCTCTCCGAGGCCACCCGCGCCGAGGCCGTCGCCCAGTACCGGCGGCGCACCGAACTGCCCTACGCGATGCGGGCGCTGGCCGGCTCGGCGCGCGGGATCGTCTCCGCCTACACCGAGCGCGGCGACCAGGCGCTCTGGCGGCAGGCCACCCGGGTGACGGCCCCCGTCCTGCTGGTGTACGGGCTGCGCGACAAGCTCGTCGCCTACCGCTCCGCCCGGCGGGCCTTCGCGGCCTTCGCGGACTCCCGGCTGCTGGTGCTCCCCGAGTCCGGGCACGTCGCCATGATGGAGCACCCCGACGCCGTCGCCCGCGCGGTGCGCGAACTGCTCCAGCGGACCTGACCCCGGGGCCGGGCGCGACGGGCGGGCGCGACGGCAGGGCGCGACGGCAGGGCGCGACGGCAGGGCACGACGGCCGGGCACGACGGACACCCCGTGATCGGCCGCCGTTAACGCCATGATCGGGAAGAGGTCACTCCGGTTCACTCGATCAGGTGGCAGCCAGGCAAGTGACCGATGGATTCCCCCGGGCCGGACCTACCTTTCTGCTGTCGGACCGAACAGGTGTGGGGGAGTCGCGTCCGCCGGAGGGGCCGGAGGGCGGCCGCGCGAGGGACGCCGACGGCCGCCGCCGGACGCCGGCCCGGCCACGGCGCCCCCCGGCGGACCGCCCACCCCCGCCCGGGCCGCCCCCGCGGCGGCGGGTGCCGCCGCACCGCAGCCCGAGCCGCTCGCGGGCGGCACCGGCGCCGCCGGTGTACGCGTGGCCGGTGCCGAGCCGCCCCGAGGGGCACCGGTGACCCCTCGGGCGCACACCGGTGCGCGCCCGACCGTTCGATTCCGCTCGATTTCCCGTTGTTCACTCGGACCCGCCAGGCCGTGCCCCGGTCTGGCTTCGTGGAAGGACGCCCCCGAATGAGGGTGCTGCTGCTGGGCGCCGACGGCTTCATCGGCCGTCGGGTCACCGACCGCCTGCTCGTGGATCCGGAGTTGCAGGTGACGGTGCTCGGCCGGCGTGACTCCGCCGACATCCGTTTCGACCTGACCACCGGCAGTCCGGGCGCGCTGGCCCGGTTCCTGGACGCGGTCGCGCCGCAGGTGGTGATCAACTGCGCGGGCGCCACCTACGGCAGTTCGCGCACGCTGATCCGGGCCAACACGCTGGCCGTGGCGACGGTCTGCGAGGGCATCCGGCGCAGCCGGGAGCCGGCCCGGCTGGTGCACGTCGGCTCGGCGGCCGAGTACGGGCCGGTGCCGGGCGGGGTCCCGGTGTCGGAGAGCTCCGAGCCGCGTCCGGTGGGCCCGTACGGGGTGTCGAAGCTGGCGGGTACGGAGCTGGTGCTGGCCTCGGGGCTGGACGCCACGGTGCTGCGGGTGTTCGACGTGGTGGGGCCGGGGGCGCCGACGGCCTCGCTGTTCGGGCGGCTGGCGGAGGGCCTGCGGCGGGCGCTGGAGCGCGAGGAGTCCCAGGTGCGGATGCCGGACCTGTCCGGATACCGGGATTTCGTCGATGTGCGGGACGTCGCGCGGGCGGTCCAGGCGGCGGCTGTGTCGGCCGCGACGGGGGTGATCAACATCGGCAGCGGGCACGCCGTCCGGGCGCGCGAGGCGGCCCAGCTGCTGGTCCGGGCGTCGGGCTTCGAGGGGGCCATCGTGGAGGAGAACCGGCAGGTGGTGCTGCCCGCGCAGGCCGGCGGGACGGTCGAGCACGTGCCGGGGCACGTGCCCGCGCACCACCTGCCGGGCCACCGTCCGGCGGAGCCCCGGCCGGGCGAGGGCCGGGTGGCGTCGGGCGAGCCGGTGCCGTGGCGGCAGGCGGACGTGCGCACCGCCCGGGACCGTCTCGGCTGGCGGACGCAGGTGCCGCTGGAGGAGTCGCTGGGCGACGTCTGGCTGGAGACGGCCTGCCGGGTCTGACCCCGGCCCCGCACTCCGCGCGGTCCACCGCAGGCCCCGGACGGCCCCGCAGCAGGGCCGTCCGGGGCCTGATCGCGGTCCGGCCGGGGCCTGACCTGGGCCTGTTCCGTGGTCCCACCATCCGGCGCGGCCCGTCTCGCCCATCGGACGAGCTGTCTCGGAATACCGGAGCGGCATGACACTGTTGGCGTAACAGAGCCACCTCGGTGGCGGAGCAACAATGCCCCTAGAGGTTGGCCCTGGCCACCTGAACTGACGACCATCGGAGTCCCCGTGTCGCTGCCACCCCTGGTCGAGCCGGCCGACGAGCTCACCGTTGACGAGGTCCGCAGGTACTCCCGCCACCTGATCATCCCCGACGTGGGCATGGCCGGGCAGAAGCGGCTGAAGAACGCCAAGGTGCTGTGTGTCGGCGCCGGCGGCCTGGGCTCGCCCGCGCTGATGTACCTGGCGGCGGCCGGTGTGGGCACGCTCGGCATCGTCGAGTTCGACGTGGTCGACGAGTCGAACCTGCAGCGCCAGATCATCCACGGCCAGTCGGACATCGGCCGCTCCAAGGGTGAGTCGGCGCGCGACTCGGTCAAGGAGATCAACCCCTACGTCGACGTGATCCTGCACGAGGAGCGCCTCGACAACTCCAACGTGATGGAGATCTTCTCCGGCTACGACCTGATCGTGGACGGCACCGACAACTTCGCCACCCGCTACCTGGTGAACGACGCCGCGGTGCTGCTCGGCAAGCCGTACGTGTGGGGTTCGATCTACCGCTTCGACGGCCAGGCGAGCGTCTTCTGGGCCGAGCACGGCCCTTGCTACCGCTGCCTCTACCCGGAGGCGCCGCCGCCGGGCATGGTCCCGTCCTGCGCCGAGGGCGGCGTGCTGGGCGTGCTGTGCGCGTCGATCGGCTCGATCCAGGTCACCGAGGCGATCAAGCTGCTGGCCGGGGTCGGCGACCCGCTGGTCGGCCGGCTGATGATCTACGATGCCCTGGAGATGAACTACCGCCAGGTGAAGGTCCGCAAGGACCCGAACTGCGCGGTCTGCGGCGAGAACCCGACCGTCACCGAGCTCATCGACTACGAGGCCTTCTGCGGCGTCGTGTCGGAGGAGGCGCAGGCCGCGGCCGCCGGTTCGACGATCACCTCCAAGCAGCTCAAGCAGTGGCAGGACGAGGAGGAGGACATCTTCCTCATCGACGTCCGCGAGCCCGGCGAGTACGAGATCGTCAACATCCCCGGCGCGGTGCTGATCCCGAAGAACGAGTTCCTGATGGGCAACGCCCTGGAGCAGCTGCCGCAGGACCGGAAGATCGTGCTGCACTGCAAGTCGGGCGTCCGCTCGGCCGAGGTGCTGGCCGTGGTGAAGTCGGCCGGCTTCGCCAACGCCGTCCACCTGGGCGGGGGCGTGCTCGGCTGGGTCAACCAGATCGAGCCGCACAAGCCGGTCTACTGATCCGCAGCGTCCGGTGAACGTGTGAAAGGGCCCGCTCCGGCGGGCCCTTTCGCGTGCCACGCCCTAGAGCGCGCCCTTGCGCTGGAGCACGTTGTAGGAGATCCAGCCGGGCAGCACCGGCAGCCAGAAGGTGAGCGCCCGGTAGAGGAAGACCGCCGGGGTGGCGACGGCGGGCGGCACGTCGGCGACGGTGAGCGCGCCGATCAGCGCGACCTCGACCGGGCCGATGCCGCCGGGGGTGGGGATGGCGGAGCCGGCCGCGTTGGCGGTCAGGAAGACCACGGCGACCGCCGAGAAGGAGATCGAGCCGCCGAAGGCCTGCACCGAGGCGTCCAGGCAGGCGGTGAAGGAGAGCGTCAGCAGCAGGATGCCGCCGAAGCCGGTGATCAGCTTGCTGGGCGTCTGCATCAGGTCGAGCATCCGGGGCACCACGCCGAAGAACAGCGAGCGCAGCCGGTTCAGCACGAACCGCCGCAGCGGGGCGACCGCCGCGACCACCAGGGCCAGCACGGCGGCGCTCAGCACGCCGATGATCACCGCGCGGGAGGCGGAGAGGTCGCCGTTGGTCTGGCTGCCGGTGATGAGGCCGAAGCTGAACAGCAGCAGCAGGTGCCCGGTCAGGCCGGCCAGCTGGGAGGCGCCGACCGAGGCGACCGCCTGGCCGGAGCGGATGCCCGCCTTCTGCAGGTAGCGGGTGTTCAGCGCGATGCCGCCGATCGCGGCCGGGGCGACCAGCTTCACGAACGACCCGGCGACCTGGGCGGCCACGGTGCGGCGGAACGGCAGCTTCTCCGGGACGAAGCCGGTCAGGCTCATCGACGCGGCGACGTAGGAGAACGCGGCCGCGGCGAGCGCCACCGCCGCCCAGGCCCAGTTCATCTGGGAGAGCTTGAGCTGGGCCGGCTTGACGGTGGTCAGCGTCAGGTAGGCGGCGAAGGTGAGCGCGACCACCATGATCAGGCTCTTCGGCTTGAGCCGCTCCAGCTTGGCCGGCTCCATCGGCGCCTCGGGGGCGATCTGCAGGATCTGGGCGCGGATCCGGCTCAGCAGGTCCTCGCCGGCGGCCGCGATATCCTCCTCGGCCTGCTGCTGGGTGCGCTCCCCGGCGGCGACCTGCTCCAGCGCCCTGGCCTGGGCGGCGGCCTTGCGGTCCTTGGTGAGCCGCTTCAGGTCGACGCGGGTCGAGCGGCTCATGCCGACCGGCTGCAGCAGCGGCAGCGACTGGGCGACCCGCTCGGCGCCGAGCACCGCGTTGGCGGTGGCGACGGTGCGCTCGGGGCCGATCCGCAGCGCGAAGGTGGTGAGCAGCTGGGCGACGTCGATGCGCAGGGTCAGGTCGGTGGCGGCGATGTCGCCGCCGGAGAGGTTGACCAGGCAGGCCGTCTTCCCGTCGACCACCAGCAGCGACTCGCCGGTGAGCCGGCGGTGGGCGATCCGGCGCTCGTGCAGGGCGGCGACCGACTCCCAGAGCGAGGCCATCACCTGGTCGGTGACCTCGTCGTCGGCGAGGTCGTCCAGGATGCGGCCCTCGACGTTCTCGTAGACCAGGATCGCGGCGTCCGGGCCCAGCTCGGAGGTGGCGACCAGCTGCGGGGCGCGGGCGCCGGAGGCGGCGGCCGCGTAGGCGATCAGCGCCTCCTGCTCCAGCGCCTGGCGCAGCGACTGCGGGCTGCGCCGCACCGCGACCGAGCGCAGCCGCAGCCGGCGCCAGGCCCGGTAGAAGAAGCCGGAGGCCTGCTGCTCGCGGTCGACGATGTGGACGTCCAGCGGCGGGCCGCTCTGCTGGGCGACCAGGTAGCGGCGGGTGCCGCCGGGGGCGTCGGGGGCGCGGTGGGCGCTGGCCGGGGTGAAGCCGACCTTGCGCAGGCCGATCATCAGGTGCTGGCCGGTGGGCCGGATGTTCGGCGAGCCGATCGCGTAGAGGGTGCCGTAGGCGACGGACCAGCCGATCAGCACGGTGAGCAGGAGCGACAGCGGGGTGGTGTAGCCGCCGAGCAGTTCGGTGATGCCGCTGAAGACGACCACCACCCACAGGGCGACCCGCCACCGGGGTCTGCTCGACATGCCGACCGCCGTCATGTAGGCGATCACCGGGGCGAGGTAGCCGTGCACCGGGTCGGTGAGGGTGCCGACGGAGTCCAGCGGGAAGCGGGTCAGGGCGTCCCGGATGTGGTCGGAGGCGCCCTCGGCGACCCACCAGTCGATGCCCAGCGAGACGCCGTAGGCCAGCACCGAGGCGAGCACGCCGTCGGCGACCCGCAGGCCGTCGCGCTTGATCAGCCGTTCGACCGCGAAGGCGAGCGGGACGGCCAGCACCGCGACGTTGGAGACCAGGCCGGTGATGGTGGAGAGCACCGGGGAGAAGCGGGGCGCGTTCTCGGCGATGTCGATCTCGATGCCGGTGGTGGTGGAGGTCGCCACCCCGGCGAGCACGAAGACCGCGATGATGCCGAGGACGCCGGCCAGGAAGCGGATGAGGTCGGAGGGGCGGTGCGCGCGGGCGGCGAGCAGCGGCTCGTCGACGTCCAGGTGCGGGGCGTCGTCCAGCGGGTCGGGCCCGGAGCGCCGCCCGGGGTCCCCGGGTTCCCCGGGCGGGTCCGACGCGGTTGCGGCGGCCTCGGGGGCGGACGGCTGGGTCGGTACGACGGCGGGGGCCCCGTGCGCGGGGCCGGCCGGCTGGGGGCTCTTGATCGTCCGGTCCTTGATCAGGGAGACTTCCGGTGGGGCCTCGGCGGCGGTGTCGCCGACGCCGCCCGCGGGCATGCCGTCCGAGGACTCGTCGGAGCCCTCGTCCACACCCACGTCAGCCGTCCCGGTCATCTGGTCTTGTCCTCGTATCACCACTCACCGCCCCGAAGATGGTGGCATGCCTCGGCGCCCCGCGCTGGACAGGGGCCGGATCGGGCGCGGCGGATCGGCCGCCCCGGGCCCGCGGACCGGCCGGATACGGAAGGATGCCGCAGGTGACGGACGCACCCGACGACACCGCCCCCGGCGAGCTGCCGCCCTTCGCCGAACTGGTGCTCGACCTGACCGAGCGGATTCCACCCGGCCGGGTGATGACCTACGGAGACGTCGCCGAGTACCTCGGCCAGGGCGGCCCCCGGCAGGTCGGCCGGGTGATGGCCCTGTACGGCGGCGCCGTGCCCTGGTGGCGGGTGATCCGCGCCGACGGCCGGCTGCTGCCCGGCCACGAGCACCGCGCCCTCGCCCGCTACGGCGAGGAGGGCACCCCGCTGCGCGAGCTCGCCGACCCGCCCCGGGTCGACCTGCGGCGCGCCCGCTGGGACGGCCGGCCAGCCGTGGACACCCGGGACGCCGAGGACGCCGAGGACGTCGAGGACTTCGAGGACGTCGAGGACTGAGATCGGCGGAACCCCGTGCGCGGACGGGAATGACGGGGCAGGATCGTAGGCTCGATACGGCGGGCCCCTCGGCGGGCCCGCCCGCAGTTGCCCGAGCACGACCCCCAGGACGTCCGTGAGCTCCCCCTACCGTTTGGTGCGCAGCCCCCTCGTGCCGCCCGCCCCGCCCGGACTCGACGCGTACCAGCGCGCCGTGGTCGAGCACGCGGGCGGCCCGCTGCTGGTGCTCGCCGGGCCGGGCACCGGCAAGACCACCACCCTCGTCGAGGCCGTCGCCCGGCGGATCGAGGCCGGCGCCGACCCCGAGCGGATCCTCGTCCTCACCTTCAGCCGCAAGGCCGCCATGGAGCTGCGCGACCGGATGGCCGGGCGGCTCTCCGCCACCGCCGCCGGCGCGCGCGCCGCCGCCCCCCAGGCCACCACCTTCCACTCCTTCTGCTACGCCCTGCTGCGCGCCCACCAGGACCCGGCCGACTACGCCGAGCCGCTGCGCCTGCTCTCCGGCCCCGAGCAGGACGTCATGGTCCGCGAACTGCTCGCCGGCGGCGCCGAGGACGCCCGGCGCGGCCGCTCCCGGATCGCCTGGCCGCTGGACCTGCGCGCCTGCCTCACCACCCGCGGCTTCGCCGACGAGGTCCGCGCCGTGCTCGCCCGCAGCCGCGAGCTCGGCCTCGGCGAGGCCGAACTGGCCCGCTTCGCCGAGGGCGTCCAGCGCCCCGACTGGGCCGCCGCCGCCCACTTCCTCGCCGACTACCTGGACGTCCTGGACCTGCGCGGCGTCCTCGACTACGCCGAGCTGGTGCACCGCGCCGTGCTGCTCGCCGACCGCCCCGAGGTCGAGCGGAGCCTGCGCGAGCGCTACGACGCCGTCTTCGTCGACGAGTACCAGGACACCGACCCCGCCCAGGTCCGGCTGCTGCGCCGGCTCGCCGGCGGCGGGCGCGAACTGATCGCCGTCGGCGACCCCGACCAGTCCATCTACGCGTTCCGCGGCGCCGACATCAACGGCATCCTGGAGTTCCCGCAGACCTTCCGGCACGCCGACGGGCGCCCCGCCGACGTCAAGGTGCTGCGGGTCTCGCGCCGCTCCGGCGCCGTGCTGCTCGCCGCCGCCGGCGAACTCACCCGCCGGATGCCGATGGGCCGGCTGCCCGCCGACAAGCTCGCCCAGCACCGCTCCCCGCTGCCCGCCAGGGAGGGCGGCCGGGTCGAGGTCTACACCTACCCGACGCCCGGCGCCGAGCTGGACTCGATCGCCGACCTGCTGCGCCGCGCCCATCTGGAGGACGGCGTGCCGTGGGGCGAGATGGCCGTCCTGGTCCGGGCCGGCGCCCGGTCCATCCCCGGCGTGCGGCGGGCGCTCGGCGCGGCCGGCGTCCCGCTGGAGATCGACGGCGACGACCTGCCGCTGCGCGAGGAGCCGTCCGTCGCGCAGTTGCTGCTCGCCCTGCGGGTCTGCGCCGAGCAGGCCGTCCGCGACCGGCAGACGGCCGAGACCGGCGACGGCGGGCCCGACCCGCTCACCACCGACCTCGCCCACGCCCTGCTCACCGGACCGCTCGGCGGCCTCGACGGCGCCGACCTGCGCCGCCTCGGCCGCACCCTGCGCGAGGAGGAACGCGCCGCCCTGCGCGCCGAGGCCGCGCACGGCGACGGCGCGCCCGCCGCCGTGCCCCGCCCGGCCGGCGACCTGCTGCGCGAGGCCCTCACCGAACCCGAGCGCCTCGCCGTCCTCGACGCCCCGTACGCCCGCCGCGCCCACGACCTCGGCACCCTGCTGCGCAAGGTCCGCGAGGCCCTCGCCGGCGGCTGCACCGCCGAGGACGCCCTGTGGCAGCTGTGGGACGGCTCCCGGCGCTGGCGCGAGCGGCTGGAGCGGGCCGCCCTGCGCGGCGGCGCCGCCGGCCGCAACGCCGACCGCGACCTCGACGCGGTCTGCGCCCTGTTCGAGACCGCCGCCCGCGCCGAGGAGCAGGTCACCGGCCACCGCGGCGCCCTCGACCTGCTGGCCGAGCTGGAGGCCCAGGACATCGCCGCCGACACCCTCACCGTGCGCACCGTGCGCCCCGAGGCCGTCCGGCTGATGACCGCCCACCGCTCCAAGGGCCTGGAGTGGCGCCTGGTCGTCGTCGCCGGCGTCCAGGACGGCCTCTGGCCCGACCTGCGCCGCCGAGGCTCCCTGCTGGAGGCCGACCGGATCGGCCGCGACGGCCTCGCCGAGCCGCTCACCCCCACCGCGCTGCTCGCCGAGGAGCGCCGCCTCTTCTACGTGGCCGCCACCCGCGCCAAGGACCGGCTCGTCGTCACCGCCGTCAAGGCCCCCGCCGACGACGGCGACCAGCCCTCCCGCTTCCTGCGCGAGCTCTACCGCGAGGACGTCGACCCCAGGACCGGCCGGGTCCTGCGGCGCACCCCGCAGGTCGTCGTCGAGGACGTCACCCACCGCCCGCGCCGCCCGCTCGCCGTGCCCGCGCTGGTCGCCGAACTGCGCGCGGTCACCGTCGACGCCACCCGCTCGCCCGAACTGCGCCGCGCCGCCGCCGAACGGCTCGCCACCCTCGCCCTCGCCACCGACGACGAGAACCGCCCGCTGGTGCCCGCGGCCCGCCCGGAGAGCTGGTGGGGCCTGGAGGACCCGACCGCCGCCCCCGACCCGCTGCGCTCCGCCGACCTGCCGGTGCGGCTGTCCGGCAGCGGCCTGGAGCAGCTGGAGAACTGCTCGCTGCAGTGGTTCCTCGACAAGGAGGTCAAGGCCCGCGGCGCCTCCTCCGCCGCGCAGGGCTTCGGCAACGTCGTGCACGCCCTCGCCGACGAGGTCGGCTCCGGCCGCACCCCCGCCGACCTCGCCGTCCTGATGGAACGGCTGGACACCGTCTGGGACGCGCTGGCCTTCGACGCGCCGTGGAGGTCCCAGCAGGAGAAGACCGAGGCCCGCGCCGCCCTGGAGCGCTTCCTCACCTGGCACGTGATGGCCCGCGGCCGCGACGTCGTCGCGACCGAGCACGACTTCGACGTCACCCTCGACGCCGGGGGCGTCCAGGTGCGCATCCGCGGCTCGATGGACCGGGTCGAGAAGGACGAGGCCGGGCGCGCCTACGTCGTCGACTTCAAGACCGGCAAGCAGACGCCCACCGACAAGTCGCTGCCCGAGCACAAGCAGCTCGCCGTCTACCAGCTCGCCGTCCGCGCCGGCGCCCTCAACGGGCTGCCCGGCTTCGACGCCGCCGCCCCCGAGTCCGGCGGCGCCGAACTCGTCCAGCTGCGCAAGCCCGACAAGAGCGCGGCCGACGCGCCCAAGGTGCAGCGGCAGGACCCGCCCGAGGGCGAGCCGTGGATCGAGAACCTGCTCGCCGACGCCGCCGGGCGGGTCCTCGCCGAGCGGTTCGTCCCGCAGACCGGCGGCGGCTGCGACCGCTGCGCCTTCCGCCGCAGCTGCTCCGCCCAGCGCGACGGCACCCAGCTCGTCGAGTAGCCGGGTTCGCCGAGCAGCCCGGCTCGGCGACCAGGGCCCGGCGAACGGCCGGTGGACGCCGGATGTGGCGGACGCGGCACGTGGCCGTCGCCACAGCGGCGCCCCGGCTGTCGGTGCCCCCGGCTACCGTTGCGTGGTGACCGCCGTGCTCAGCCATCCAGACCAGCTCAAGGAGCTGCTGGGCATCCCCTTCAACCGGGAGCAGATGGCGGCCATCGGCGCCCCGCTGCGACCGGCCGTCATCGTCGCCGGCGCCGGCTCCGGCAAGACCACCGTGATGGCCGCCCGGGTCGTCTGGCTGGTCGGCTCCGGGGCCGTCCGCCCCGAACAGGTCCTCGGCCTGACCTTCACCAACAAGGCCGCCGGCGAACTCGCCGAACGCGTCCGCGCCGCCCTGCACCGGGCCGGCGTCGCCGACCCCGACGACGAGGAGGTGCTCGGCGAACCCGAGATCTCCACCTACCACGCCTTCGCCGGCCGCCTCCTCAAGGAGCACGGCCTGCGCATCGGCATCGAGCCCGACACCCGGCTGCTCGCCGACGCCACCCGCTTCCAGCTCGCCGCCAAGGTGCTGCGCACCGCGCGCGGCCCGTTCCCCGCCCTCACCGGCACCTTCGCCAACCTGGTCGCCGACCTCACCGCGCTCGACGGCGAACTCGCCGAACACCTCGTCGAGCCCGCCGCCCTGCGCGCCTTCGACGAGGACCTGCTCGACACCCTCGCCGGGGTGCGGCTGAGCAACGAGGACCTGCGGGCGGTGCCCGCCACCGCCCGCGCCCGCCTGGAACTGCTGCGCCTGGTCGAGGACTACCGGCGCCGCAAGGGCGCCGCCGGCCTGATGGACTTCGGCGACCAGATCGCCGCCGCCGCCCGCCTCGCCCAGCAGCGCCCCGAGGTCGGCGCCCTGCTGCGCGACCAGTACCGGGTGGTGCTGCTCGACGAGTACCAGGACACCTCGGTCGCCCAGCGCCTGATGCTCGCCGGGCTGTTCGGCGCCGGCCCGCAGCACGGCCCCGGCAGCCCCGACGCCCCCGGCAGCCCCGACGGCCCGGCAGCCCCCGGGCAGTCCGCCCCCGGCCACCCCGTCACCGCCGTCGGCGACCCCTGCCAGGCCATCTACGGCTGGCGCGGTGCCTCCGTCGCCAACCTCGACGACTTCCCCCGCCACTTCCCCAACGCCGACGGCACCCCCGCCGACCGCTACGCGCTCAGCGAGAACCGCCGCAGCGGCGGGCGGCTGCTCGCCTTCGCCAACGGCCTCGCCGCGCCGCTGCGCGCCATGCACGAGGGCGTCGAGGCGCTGCGCCCCGCCCCCGGCGCCGAGACCGACGGCCTGGTGCGGGCCGCGCTGCTGCCCACCCACGCCGAGGAGGTCGACTGGCTCGCCGACGAGATCGCCCACCTGGTGCGCACCGGCACCGCCCCCGGCCGGATCGCCGTGCTGTGCCGGGGCGGCGCGGCCTTCCCCGACGTGCACGCCGCCCTGGTCTCCCGGGACGTGCCGGTCGAGGTGGTCGGCCTCGGCGGACTGCTCCACCTGCCCGAGGTCGCCGACCTGGTGGCGGTCTGCGAGGTGCTCCAGGACCCGACCGCCAACGCCGCACTCGTCCGGCTGCTGATCGGCCCGCGCTGGCGGATCGGCCCGCGCGACCTCGCCCTGCTCGGCCGGCGCGCCGCCGAACTCGTCCGCACCGAGCGCCCCGAGGGCGCCCGGGCGCTGGCCGCCGCCGTCGCCGAGACCGACCCCACCGAGGTGGTCTCGCTCGCCGACGCCCTGGAGACCTTCCTGGACGCGCAGGAGGCCGACGAGCTGCCGTTCTCCGCCGAGGCCCGGATCCGCTTCGCGCGGCTCGCCCGCGAACTGCGCGAGCTGCGCCGCTCGCTCGCCGAGCCGCTGATGGACGTGCTGCACCGGGTCCTCGCGGTCACCGGTCTGGAGGTCGAGCTGGCCGCCTCCCCGCAGGCGCTGGCCGCCCGCCGCCGGGAGACCCTGCACGCCTTCCTCGACGTCGCCGCCTCCTTCGCCGACCTCGACGGCGACCCCGGCCTCGCCGCCTTCCTCGGCTTCCTGCGCGCCGCCCAGGAGCACGACCGCGGCCTGGACGCCGGCCTGCCCGGCGGCGAGGACACCGTCAAGGTCCTCACCGCGCACAAGTCCAAGGGCCTGGAGTGGGACGTCGTCGCCGTCCCCGGCCTGGTCAAGGGCGCCTTCCCGTCCTCCTCCCCGCGCGAGCGCTGGACCAGCACCAAGCGCGTCCTGCCGCACGCCCTGCGCGGCGACGCCGCCACCCTGCCCGACGTGCGCGGCGGCTGGACCGCCAAGGCGATGAAGGAGTTCAAGGCCGCCCTCGCCGAGCACTCGGCCGTCGAGGAGCTGCGCCTGGGTTACGTCGCCTTCACCCGCCCGCGCGCCCTGCTGCTCGCCTCCGGCCACTGGTGGGGGCCCAGCCAGAAGTCCCCGCGCGGCCCGTCCGCCTTCCTGGAGCAGCTGCGCGAGCACGTCGAGAGCCCCGGCAACGGCGAGACCGCCGTCTGGGCCGATCCGCCCGCCGAGGGCGAGGAGAACCCGGCGCTCGCGGCGCCCGTCGAACGCCCCTGGCCGCTGCCGCTCGACCCGCACGCCCAGCACGCCCGCCGCCGGGTCGCCGAGGTCGTGCACCGCCGGCTGGCCGGGGCGCCCGCCCCCGAACCCGAGCCGATGGCCCCCGAGGACCGCCGGCTGGTGGAGTCCTGGGACCGCGACCTGACCGCGCTGATCGGCGAGTTGGAACGCTCCCGCAGCCGGGTGCGGCAGGTGCCGCTGCCCGCCTCGCTCTCCGCCACCCAGCTCCTGCGCCTGGCCGCCGACCCGGACGGCTTCGCGCACGACCTCGCCCGCCCGATGCCCCGCCCGCCGCAGCCCGCCGCCCGGCGCGGCACCCGCTTCCACGCCTGGGTGCAGTCCCGGATCGAGCCGCTGATGCTGATCGGCCCCGGCGCGCTGCCCGGCGCCGACGAGGACGGCATCGAGGACGAGCAGGACCTCGAACGCCTCAAGGAGGCCTTCCTGCGCACCCCGTACGCGCACCGCGAGCCGCTGCGCGTCGAGGCGCCGTTCCAGCTGGTGCTGGCGGGCCGGGTGGTGCGCGGCCGGATCGACGCGGTCTATCGTGACGGTGACGACGGGTCAGAAATCGGCGGCGCGTCACGCTACGAAGTGGTGGACTGGAAGACGCACCGCGAGGAGAGCGCCGATCCGCTCCAACTCGCCGTCTACCGGCTGGCGTGGGCTCAGCAGGCGGGCGTCCCCCTGGAGCAGGTCACGGCCTCGTTCCTGTACGTCCGCAGCGGCCGGATCGAACAACCCGCAGGACTTCCCGGCCGAAAAGAGTTGGAACGGCTCCTGATCGGGAACAGTGAAGAATGAGTCACGGAGAGCATTCAAGTCATCACGGCATCGGGCGAAACCTGTGCGTAGTGCACGTTTCGCGCATATTGTGGGGTCGGTAACCGGTCAACCCCCGAGCTCCGGCCGCCAGCGAGGCCCGCATTCCCTAACCCTCAGTCATCACCGCAGGTGCCCACGGGCATCGGCGTCTTCTGCTGGAGAACCGAAGTTGAGCGCGACCGGATGGATCAGAGAACGGTTCGCCGGGCCGACCCCGGGGGCCGCACCCGGCGCGACCGGCACCTGGCCGAGGACGGCACTGTCGCTGCCGTTCATCGGCATGGCGCTGGTCGTCGTCCTCGACTACTTCACCGACGCCGCAGTGACCGTCGAACCGGCGCTCACCGCCGTTCCGGCGCTGGCCGCCGTGGTCAGCCGCCGCACCTGGTACCCACTCGCCATCGGCGCCTGCACCGAGGCCGCCGCGTTCCTGATGGCCTTCCACAACGACGTGCTCGGCGAGTCCGTGCACAGCGCCACCGTCTTCGCCATCGTCCTCGTCGCCGCGATCGGCTGGGTCAGCGCCACCCTGAGGCTGCGCCAGGAGCGGCTGCTCGCCGACGCCCAACTCGTCGCCTCGATCGCCCGGCGGGTCCTGCTGCGCCCCGTCCCCGACCGGGTCGGCACCGTCCGGGCCGCCGTCCACTACGCCGCCGCCGCCGCCCACGCCCGGATCGGCGGCGACCTCTACGAAGTCGTCAACACCCGGCACGGCGTGCGCGCCGTCGTCGGCGACGTCCGCGGCAAGGGCCTGGGCGCCGTGGAGACCGCCGCCGCCGTGCTCGGCGCCTTTAGGGAGGCCGCCCACCAGGAGGCCGCCCTCGACAAGGTCGCCGGCTGGCTCGCCGACAGCCTCGACCGCGCCCTGCACGAGAACGACCACCCCGGCGTCGAGGAGGAGTTCGTCACCCTCGTGCTGATCGGCGTCGGCCCCGACGGCACCGCCGAGATCGTCAACTGCGGCCACCCCGCCCCGCTGCTGCTGCGCGGCACCGAGGCCGCCCGCCCGCTGGAACTCGCCGAGACGGTGCCCCCGCTCGGCGTCCTCGACCCCGCCGACGTCCGCCCCCCGGTCCACCGCGTCCCGCTCGCCCCCGGTGACCGCGTCCTGCTCTTCACCGACGGCGTCATCGAGGCCCGCGACCGGGCCGGCGCCTTCTACCCGCTCGCCGAACGCCTCCCGCGCTGCGCCGACGGCGGCGGCCCCGTCGAGGTGCTGCGCCGGCTGCACGAGGACGTGGTGCGCCACGTCGGACGGCAACTCGGCGACGACGCCGCCATGCTGCTCCTGCAGTACGAGCCGCCGCCCGCCGCCGGCCGCCCGGAGGCCGCCGCCACCGCGCACGCCCCCGACGACCCCGCCCGCCCGCTCACCGCGCCCGTCCCGCCCGTTCCCCTGGTGCCCCAGCAGAACGGGCACCTGTCCCGGCAGTGACCGCTCCTACAGCGACACCCGCACCACCAGCGGCCGGTGGTCCGACACCGCCGAGCGCGGTGCGGACGCCGGCCCCACCGCCGAGCGCGGCACCCCCACCGCCAGCACATGGTCGAACTGCACGGCAGGCCGGTGCGACGGATAGGTCGGCGTGCGGGCCAGGTCCGACCAGCCCTGCAACCGCGCCCGCGGCTCCCGCACCCGCCGCCGGCGCGGCTCCACCAGCGCCGGCCGGGCCCGCCGGGCCGTCCGCAGCTCCCGCACCCGCACCCTCGGCGCCGACCGCTCCAGCGCGCTCGCCCCGCCCAGCACCGTGCGCGGCACCGCGCCCACCAGATTGAAGTCCCCCAGCACCAGGTACGGCTGCGGCAGGTCGGCGATCCACCGGCGGATCGCCGCCAGCTGCGCCATGTTCCAGCCCGGCACGAACGACAGGTGCGCGGCCACCACCGTGAACGGGCCGCGCGCGCCCTCCAGTACGGCCGCCAGCGCTGCCCGCGGCTCGTCCGGCACCGGCGTCAGCCCGCGCCGCCCGGCCACCCGCAGCGGCAGTCCGAACGGGGCCGGCGCGAACCGGCGGGCCCGCCAGTGCCGCACCGGCAGCCGGGTCAGCAGCGCCGTGCCGTACGCGGGCGGCGCGGCGTCGTCGACCTCGGCCGGTCCGTAGACCCGGATTCCGGCGGGCGCCGAGGCCTCCGGCAGCCAGCCGGCCACCGGTGCGGGCCGGCCGTGCAGGGCGGCGGCGAACCGCCAGTCCTTGGCGCCCATCGCGGCGGCGGCGACGGCGGCCTGGTCGGTGCCGCCGGAGCGGGCCTGGCGGCGGTCCACCTCCTGGAGCGCCAGGACGTCGGCGTCCAGCTCGGCCACCGCCTGCGCGAGCGGCCCGCCGGGGTCGGCCGGGTAGGGCCGCGGGGCGCCGTCGGGCGCGAGCGGCTGACCGTGCAGCAGATTGAAGGTGGCGATGCGCAACTGGCTCACGCCCCCCGACGTTACCCGCCGCCGGTGACGGCCCGGCCCCCGGCCGGACGTCCCGGGGCCGGGCCGCCGCTCCGGCCCCGGTGCCGGCCCCCTCGGCTTGACCCGTCGAGCATACCGGGTATACATACTCGGTATGTCCATCCGCCACGGCCTGCTCGCCCTGCTCGACCAGGGGCCGCGCTACGGCTACCAGCTGAGAACCGAGTTCGAGGCGCGCACCGGCGCCACCTGGCCGCTCAACGTCGGGCAGGTCTACACCACCCTCTCCCGCCTGGAACGCGACGGCCTGGTCGTCCCCGCCGGGGAGGACGAGGAGGGCCACCAGTTCTACGCCGCCACCGACGCCGGCCGCGCCGAACTGCGCTCCTGGTTCGACACCCCGGTGCCGCGCACCAACCCGCCCCGCGACGAACTGGCCATCAAACTCGCGATGGCCGTCACCGTCCCCGGCGTCGACGTGCCCGCCGTCGTCCAGGGCCAGCGCCGGCACAGCATCAAGGCGCTCCAGGACTACACCCGCCTCAAGGCCCGCGCCCTGGCCGGCGAGAGCCGCCCCGACGGCGCCGGCGAACCCGGCTCCGACCTCGCCTGGCTGCTCGTCCTCGAGCAGCTGATCTTCCAGACCGAGGCCGAGGTCCGCTGGCTCGACCACTGCGAGATCCGGCTCGCCCAGCACGCCGAGGTCGAACAGGCCCGCGCCGCCGAGGCCCGCGACAGCGGGAACGCCCCGGCGCCCACCCGCTTCGGGCGCCGCCGCACCAAGGCCTGAACCACCCCGGGGGCCCGGCCCCCGCCCGAACCTCAGAACCACGGCCCGCGCCCCCGACACCGCGCGACGGGCCCCACCACAGCAGGGGGAATCGTGTCCCACACCGGTCCGAGCGGAAACGGCGCCGGCGCCGTCCTGCACCTGGACAACGTCACCCGCGTCCACGGACAGGGCGCCGCCGAGGTCAAGGCGCTGCGCGGCATCGACCTCAAGGTCCACCCCGGCGAGTTCGTCGCCGTCATGGGCCCCTCCGGCTCCGGAAAGTCCACCCTGCTCACCCTCGCCGGCGGCCTCGACACGCCCAGCGCCGGGCAGGTCCTGGTCGAGGGCGTCGCCCTCGGCGGACTCAGCCGCAAGAAGCTCGCCGAGGTCCGCCGCCGCTCCGTCGGCTACGTCTTCCAGGACTACAACCTGATCCCGGCCCTCACCGCCGCCGAGAACATCTCCCTGCCGCGCGAACTCGACGGCCTGTCCACCCGCGCCGCCCGCCGCGAGGCCCTCGCCGCCCTGGAGGAACTCGGCATCCCCGAACTCGCCGACCGCTTCCCCGACGACATGTCCGGCGGCCAGCAGCAGCGCGTGGCCATCGCCCGAGCCCTGATCGGCGACCGCCGCCTCGTCCTCGCCGACGAACCCACCGGCGCCCTCGACTCCACCACCGGTGAGTCCGTCCTCGCCGTGCTGCGCGCCCGCTGCGACGCCGGCGCCGCCGCCATGATGGTCACCCACGAAGCCCGGCACGCCGCCTGGGCCGACCGCGTCGTCTTCCTGCGCGACGGCCGGATGGTCGACGAGAGCGCCAGCCAGGACGCCGGCAGCCTGCTCGTCGCCGCCGCCGCCAACGCGAAGGGCCCGGTGGCGCAGTGAGCCTCGCTTCCTGGCGGGTCGCCCTGCGCATCGCCCGCCGCGACGCCCTGCGCGCCAAGGGCCGCAGCGCCCTCGTCGTCGCCATGGTCGCGCTGCCCGTCCTCGGCGTCGCCGGCGCCGACGTCGTCTTCCGCAGCGCCGAACTCGACCCCGTCGAGAAGATCGTCCGCACCATGGGCCAGGCCGACGCCTCCCTGGAGATCCTCGAACGCGGCGCGATCGTCATGCAGACCCCCGACCCCGAGGTCGACCGCACGATCACCACCGTCGACGAGGCGAAGACGGAGAACGGCAAGCCCGTCCTCACCCCCGAGCAGCAGCGCGGCCTCGACACCGCGCCCGCCGACCTCGCCCGGCAGCTGCTGCCCGGCGCCACCCTCGTGCCGCTGCGCTCGGGCCCCTACATCACCACCAGCACCGCCGAGGGCCTCGCCAACGTCCGGGTCACCGAACTCGACCTCGCCAACCCCGTCTGGCGCGGCCGCTTCGACATGGTCAAGGGCCGCGCCCCCAGCGCCGACCACGAGATCGCCGTCTCCCAGGAGTTCCTCGACACCTCCCGGCTGAAGATCGGCGACCGCACCTCGCCCCGGGGCCTCGAAGCCACCCCGTACACCATCACCGGCGTCGCCGAACACCCCGGCGACCTGCGCGGCTCCGACCTGTTCGCCCGCCCCGGCGCCCTGCTCGACCCGCTCGCCAAGCTGCCCGGCGCCGACGCCGGCTCGCGCGGGCGCACCTCCGTCAGCGACGACGTCAACCGCTGGCTCGTCCAGCTCCCCGCCGGGGGCGCCCTGGACTGGGCCAAGGTCATGGAGCTCAACAAGCACGGCTTCCTCGTCGCCTCCCGGACGGTGATCCTCGACCCGCCGCCCCGCTCCGAGGTGCCGTACTACGCCTACCAGGAGAGCCAGGGCGGCGGCAGCGGCCCCACCCCGTTCCTCGACCGGACCTCCGTCGTCATCCTCGGCACCGTCGTCGGCATGGCCCTGCTGGAGATCGTCCTGCTCGCCGGCCCCGCCTTCGCCGTCGGCGCCCGCCGCTCCCGCCGCCAGCTCGGCCTGCTGGCCGCCGGCGGCGGAGACCGCGCCCAGGTGCGCGCCGTCGTCCTCGGCGGCGGTGTGGTCCTCGGCCTCACCGGCGCCGTCGTCGGCCTCGGCCTCGGCATCGGGCTGGTCGCCCTGCTGCGCACCTGGGCCGAGGAGTTCGCCGGTGAGCGTTTCGGCCACTTCGACCTCCAGCCGCTCGACCTGCTCGGCATCGTCCTGATCGGCCTGGTCACCGGCCTGCTGGCCGCCGTCGTGCCCGCCGTCCAGGCCTCCCGGCAGGACGTCGTCGCCGCCCTCACCGGCCGCGACACCCTCAAGCCGCCCAGCCGCGCGCTCGCCCTGTCCGGCCTGCTCATGCTCGGCGGCGGCTCCGCCCTCGCCCTGCTCGGCGCCACCGGCGGCTTCGGCGGCCGCTCCCTCGCCGTCCTCGGCGGCTCGGCCATCGCCGAACTCGGCATGGTCGCCCTCGCCCCCTACCTGGTCGGCCTCTTCGGCCGGATCGGCCGCTGGCTGCCGCTCGGCCCCCGCCTCGCCCTGCGCGACTCGGTGCGCCACCGCGGCCGCACCGCCCCCGCCGTCGCCGCCGTCATGGCCGCCGTCGCCGGTTCCGTCGCCGTCGGTGTCTACGTCGCCAGCGCCGACGAACAGCAGCGCCGCGAGTACGTCGCCTCCGGCCCCGCCAACGCCGTCATCCTCTCCAGCGGCTGGGGCGCCGGCTCCGACGGCTCGCTGCTGCCCCAGATGCGCGGCGCCGTGCAGAACACCGTCCCCGCGCTCGGCACCCGCGCCGACGTCCAGCGCGTCAACTACCTGGGCGACTGCATGGTCACCCGCAGCGGCACCTGCGGCTACGTCACGCTCGTCCTGCCCGAGGAACGCCGCTGCCCCGCCTGGGGCCGCACCAAGCTGCAGGTCACCCCGGAGGAACACCGGCGGCTGACCAGCGAGGACCCGCGCTGCCGGGAGGCCCGCATCTCCCACGGCAGCCCCTTCGGCACGGTCCAGGCCGGCGACGGCGCCCTGCTGCGCAACCTCTACGACGTCACCGACCAGGCCGCCGTCCAGGCCCTCGCCGCCGGAAAGGCCGTGGTCTTCGACGAGCGCTACATCAAGGACGGCAAGGCCATCCTGGAACTCACCGAGGCGGCGAACGAGAACGACCCCGAGGCCCAGCCGGCCGTCCACCCCGTCACCGTCGACGCCCACCTCGCCGCCACCCCGCAGGGCTCCACCGACCTGACCGTGCTCAGCCCCGACACCGCGCTGCGCCTCGGGCTCACCACCCGCGACGCGGGCTCGGTGTGGCGGCCCGACGCCCCGACCGGCGAAACCGCGGAGCAGAAGGCCCGCGCCTCGCTCGCCAAGCTCTCCGACGGCGTCCAGTTCGAGATCGAACGCGGCTACCAGTCCCCGGGCGACCTCATCACCCTCGGCCTCACCGCGTTCGCCGGCCTGATCGCGCTCGGCGCCGCCGGCATCGCCACCGGCCTGGCCGCCGCCGACTCCCAGCGCGACCTCACCACCCTCGCGGCGGTCGGCGCCGCGCCGCGGATCCGGCGCACCCTGTCCGGCTTCCAGTGCGGCGTGATCGCCGCCATGGGCGCCCTGCTCGGCGCCGTCGCCGGCATCGTGCCCGCGGTCGCCCTGCGCAAGGTCGAGGGCGCCGCGGACACCTACGCCGGGATGAGCCTCCAGGAGGAGGCGGCCAAGGGCATCGTGGTGTTCCCCTGGCTCAACATCGGCGCCACCGTGATCCTGCTGCCGCTGCTCGCGGTGGCGCTGGCGGCGCTGCTCACCCGCTCGCGGATCTCGCTGCTGCGCCGGAGCGGCTGAGCCCGTCGCACCGCTTCGCCCCCGTCACCCCGGACGCCCGCGCGCGTCCGGGGTGACGGACGTAACAGGCCCGGGGGTGCCCACGCTTCGGGACCGGGGCCGCTCGCGGGTACCCGGGCGAACTAAAGTCGTCCGTATGACGAGAACTCCGGACAGCGTCGTCCGCTCCTTCATCGACCAGCACCGGTCCGACTTCCTCGCGGACCTCGCCGACTGGCTCCGCATCCCCTCGGTGTCCGCCGACCCGGGCCGGGCCGGCGACGTCCGCCGTTCCGCCGAGTGGCTGGCCGCCAAGCTGCGCGACACCGGCTTCCCGGTCACCGAGGTCTGGGAGACGGACGGCCTGCCGGCGGTCTTCGCGGAGTGGCCCTCCGGGGACCCGGACGCGCCGACCGTGCTCGTCTACGGCCACCACGACGTGCAGCCCGCCGCCCGGGAGGACGGCTGGGCGACCGAGCCCTTCGAGCCGACCGTGGTCGGCAACCGGCTGTACGCCCGGGGCGCCGCCGACGACAAGGGCCAGGTGTTCTTCCACACCCTGGGCGTGCGCGCCCACCTGGCCGCCACCGGCCGCACCGCGCCGGCCGTCAACCTGAAGCTGCTGGTCGAGGGCGAGGAGGAGTCCGGCTCCCCGCACTTCGCCGACCTGGTGCGCCGCGAGGCCGGCCGGCTGGCCGCCGACGTCGTGATCATCTCGGACACCGGCATGTGGTCCGAGACCACGCCGACCGTCTGCACCGGCATGCGGGGCCTGGCCGACGCCCAGATCGACCTGTACGGGCCGGACACCGACATCCACTCCGGCTCCTTCGGCGGCGCCGTGCCCAACCCGGCCACCGTCGCCGCCGAGCTGGCCGCCGGCCTGCACGACGCCGACCACCGGGTCGCCGTCCCCGGCTTCTACGACGGCGTGGTCGAGCTGACCGACCGCGAGCGCGCGCTCTTCGCCGAGCTGCCCTTCGACGAGGCGGCCTGGCTGCGGACCGCCAAGTCGTACGGCACCCGCGGCGAGGCCGGGTACTCCACCCTGGAGCGGATCTGGGCCCGCCCGACCGCCGAGGTCAACGGCATCTGGGGCGGCTACACCGGCCCCGGCGGCAAGACGATCGTGCCCGCCTCGGCCCACCTGAAGCTCTCCTTCCGGCTGGTCGCCGGCCAGGAGGTCGAGAAGGTCCGCGAGGCCGTCCGCTCCTGGGTGGCCGACCGGGTGCCCGACGGCATCCGCTACGAGCTGGTCTTCCCGGGCGCGACCCGGCCCTGCCTGACCCCGCTCGACCACCCGGCGCTGCAGTCCACCGTCCGGGCGATGGGCCGGGCCTTCGAGCAGAAGATCCTCTTCACCCGTGAGGGCGGTTCCGGCCCGGCCGCCGACCTCCAGGACGTGCTCGGCGCCCCGGTGCTGTTCCTCGGCATCTCGGTGCCCTCGGACGGCTGGCACTCGGTGGACGAGAAGGTCGAGCTGGACCTGCTGGCCAAGGGCGTCGAGACCGCCGCCTACCTGTGGGCCGACCTGGCCGAGAACTGGCGGCCGGGCGGCGAGCGCGCGTGAACCGCGGGCGAGCGCGCGCGGACCGGGCCGGGTGCGTCCCGGCCCGGCCGCCCGCGCGAACCCGCACGCGGGACCCGAACCCGAACGTGGGACCCGAACCGTCCGGAAGACTCATCACGTGGGGATGGAACAGTTGAGCACCGTGCCTGAGACCGAACGCCCGCTGCACCTGGCGCTGGCCCGGGCCGGGGTGGACCGGGCGGCCCAGCACCGGTTCGACGAGCCCTGGCTGGCGGCCGCGTGGAGCCACCCGTCCACCAAGGTGCTGCCGATCGCCGGCGGCGAGGCGTTCGTGGTGGACACCGGGCAGGGGACCGAGCTGGTCCTGCTGCCCTCCTTCGAGGCGCCGCAGAACGGCGACCGGTACTTCCTCGGCACCGACGAGGACGGCGTCTCCTACTTCGCGCTGGCCGGCGAGAGCCTGCCGGGCCGGTTGGACGGCGACGCCCGCCCGGCCGGGCTGCGCGAGGTCGGCGCGCTGCTCTCCGACCGGGACGCCGGGCTGCTGGTGCACGCCGTCGCGCTGGAGCACTGGCACCGGCTGCACAGCTTCTGCTCGCGCTGCGGCCACCCGACCGAGAAGGCCGGCGCCGGGCACGTGCGGCGCTGCACCTCCTGCGCGGCCGAGCACTACCCGCGCACCGACCCGGCGGTGATCATGCTGATCACCGACGAGCAGGACCGCTGCCTGCTCGGCCGCCAGGCGCTGTGGCCGGAGGGCCGCTGGTCGACGCTGGCCGGCTTCGTCGAGCCGGGGGAGTCGATCGAGCAGGCGGTGGTGCGCGAGGTGCGCGAGGAGGCCGGGGTCGGGGTCACCGAGGTCTCCTACGTGGCCAGCCAGCCGTGGCCGTTCCCGTCCAGCCTGATGCTGGGCTTCCTGGGCCGGGCGGACCCGGAGGGCAGCGCGATCACCGTGGACGGCGAGGAGCTGGCGGAGGCGCGCTGGTTCTCCCGGGAGGAGCTGCGGGCGGGCATGGCGGCGGGGGAGATCCTGCCGCCGTCCGGGATCTCGATCGCCCGGCACCTGGTCGAACTCTGGTACGGCGAACCGCTGCCGTCGGCGGCCCGCTGGTAATTCCGGACGGGCCCCGGAGCGTTCCGGGGATGGGGGCGCGCGGAGTTGATCCGCGCGCCCCCAATTTCCTTTTCGAACCCGTCTCCCCAGGATGTTCGTAACCGGAGCGGCCCTGTTCAGTACGGCCGTCGGAGCCCGGGCCGGCGGTGTCACCGATCCCGGCGGACTTTGCCGCAAACGCCTGAAAGCCCCTCACCCGGATCGCTACATTCACTCGGGTGACAATCCCCCGGGGCACCGCCCAATCCCCCAAATACCAGCGCCTCGCCGCCGACCTGCGCCGCCGGATCGCCGAGGGCGAGTTCACCACCGCCGCCGCGCTGCCGGTCGAGAGCGAACTGGAACGCCAGTACGGCGTCGCCCGCAACACCGTCCGCCTCGCCGTCGACGTCCTCGTCAACGAAGGCCGGCTGGTCCGCCTCCAGGGCAAGGGCACCTATCTGCGCGAGCACCCCGTGCTCGACCACCGCGCCTACGGGCCCGCCCCCCGCCTCGAACCGCAGGACGCCCTCCCGCGCGACGCCGCACCGCGCGACTGCCTGGCCGTGCCCAGCGCCGTCTACCGCGGCGAGGCCGCCGAGAGCGGGCGCGAACTGACCGTCGACTTCGAGATGATGATCGTCCGGGCCCGCGTCGACATCGCCGAACGGCTCGGGCTGCGCCCCGGCGAGGCCATCGTGGTCCGCCGCCAGCTGCGCATGCTCGACCGCGAGCCGTACTCGATCGAGGAGAGCCACTACCGGGCCGGTCTCGCCGCCGGCACCCCGCTGATGGAGCCCGACCAGATCGACGGCGGGGACGAGGCGGTGCTCGCCGCCCTCGGGCGCACCGAGATCGGGGCCGTCGACCACCTGGTCGCCCGGATGCCGGGGCCCGAGGAGGCCCAGTGGTTCCAGGGCGGGCCCGGGGTGCCGCTGATGGTCCAGACCCGGGTCACCTACGACCGGCGCGGGCCCGTGCGGGTCATCGAGACCCGCTACTCCGCGGACCGCAGCCGGCTGGTCTACGGGGTCGGCGACCTCGGCGCCCGGGCCTCGCTGCCCGCGCCCGCGGCGCCCGTCGACCCCGCCCGGGCCGGCGCGCCGTAGCCGCGGTGGGCGGGCGCGCCGGCCGTCGGGTGCCGGCCGTCGGGCCGCGCGTCAGGCCGCCAGGGCCTTCTTGACCTGCAGCAGGCTCGGGTTGGTCATCACGACCTGCTCGCCGCCGCCGGCCGGCTGCACCAGCACGGTCGGAACGGTCTGGTTGCCGTTGTTCACCGACTCGACGAAGGCCGCCGACGCCGGGTCCTCCTCGATGTTGATCTCGGTGTAGCCGATGCCCTCGCGCTGCAGCTGGCTCTTGAGCCGGTTGCAGTAGCCGCACCAGGTCGTGCTGTACATCGTCACGCTGCCGGACATCGAGGGGACTCCTTCGAAGTAGGGGAGGGGCCTGCCAGGGGGCGCCGCGCGGGTCGCGCGGCTCCGGGGGGACAACGTCCACCGCCCGCGGGTCATTCCGCGCGCCGGCCGGCCGGACCGTACTGGTGTGCGCCCACCCGTTACTGGCGTGCGCCCACCCGCACCGGCGTGCGCGCACCCGAACCGGCGCGGAGTCGAGCGCACGCGCCCCTGAGTGCCACAACCCGCCGTCCGCGTCGCGATCATCCGGCGATCACACCGCCCCTGTGGACAACCCCGCCCGGGATGTCCGTGCGGACTGAGAGGATGGAACGCATGCAGGAAGACCTCTTGAGCGGCAGCCCGTTCGACGGACACCAGGACGCCCACCGCCACGGCGACCCCGCCGGCGGACCCGACGCCGTCCTCGCCGGACTCGACCCCGAACAGCGGGCCGTCGCCACCGCCCTGCACGGTGCCGTCTGCGTCCTCGCCGGCGCCGGCACCGGCAAGACCCGCGCCATCACCCACCGCATCGCCTACGGCGTGCGCAGCGGCGTCTACCAGCCCCAGCAGGTCCTCGCCGTCACCTTCACCGCCCGCGCCGCCGGCGAGATGCGCGGCCGGCTGCGCCAGCTCGGCGCCGACGGCGTCCAGGCCCGCACCTTCCACGCCGCCGCGCTGCGCCAGCTCCAGTACTTCTGGCCGCGCGCCGTCGGCGGACCCGTTCCCCAGCTGCTCGAACGCAAGGTCCAGCTGGTCGCCGAAGCCGCCGGCCGCTGCGGCCTGCGCGTCCAGCGCACCGAACTGCGCGACCTCACCGCCGAGATCGAATGGGCCAAGGTCACCCAGACCGGGCCCGACGACTACCCCGCCGCCGTCGCCAAGTCCGGCCGCGAAGCCCCCCGGGACCCCGCCGAGACCGCCCAGGTCTACCGCGTCTACGAGGAGACCAAGAGCCGCCGCGGCAACATCGACTTCGAGGACGTCCTGCTGCTCACCGCCGCCATCCTGGAGGACCGCCCCGACATCGCCGACCAGGTCCGCGCCCAGTACCGGCACTTCACCGTCGACGAGTACCAGGACGTCTCCCCGCTCCAGCAGCGCCTCCTCGACCAGTGGACCGGTCCCGGCGGCGGCGCCAGCCTCTGCGTCGTCGGCGACGCCAGCCAGACCATCTACTCCTTCACCGGCGCCACCCCCGACTACCTGCTCGGCTTCCGCACCCGCCACCCCGAGGCCACCGTCGTCAAGCTGGTCCGCGACTACCGCTCCACCCCGCAGGTGGTCCACCTCGCCAACGGACTCCTCGCCCAGGCCCGCGGCGAGGCCGCCCGCCACCGCCTCGAACTCGTCTCCCAGCGCGAGGCCGGCCCCGAGCCCGTCTACACCGAGTACGAGGACGAGCCCACCGAGGCCGAGACCACCGCCCGCCGGATCAAGGAACTCCTCGCCGCCGGCGTGCGCGCCAGCGAGATCGCCGTCCTGTTCCGCACCAACGGCCAGTCCGAGGTCTACGAGCAGGCCCTCGCCGACCTCGGCGTCCCCTACCAGCTCAAGGGCGCCGAGCGGTTCTTCGAACGCCCCGAGGTCCGCGACGCCGGCGTCCTGCTGCGCGGCGCCGCCCGCGCCGCCTCCGACCCGGTCACCGACGGCGCCCCCGACCTCGCCGGCCAGGTCCGCGCCGTCCTCGCCACCCGCGGCTTCACCGCCGAACCCCCCGCCGGCTCCGGTGCCGTCCGCGACCGCTGGGAGTCCCTCGCCGCCCTCGTCCGGCTCGCCGAGGAGTTCGAACGCGGCCGCACCGCCGAGGGCCTGACCACCGACCTCGCCGCCTACGTCGCCGAACTCGACGCCCGCGCCGCCGCCCAGCACGCCCCCGCCGTCGAAGGCGTCACCCTCGCGTCCCTGCACGCCGCCAAGGGCCTCGAATGGGACGCCGTCTTCCTGGTCGGCCTCACCGAGGGCACCCTGCCGATCATCTACGCCAAGACCGACGAGCAGGTCGAGGAGGAACGCCGCCTCCTCTACGTCGGCGTCACCCGCGCCCGCAAGCACCTCACCCTCTCCTGGGCGCTCTCCCGCTCCCCGGGCGGCCGCGCCTCCCGCAAGCCCAGCCGCTTCATGGACGGGCTGCGCCCCGGCTCCAGCGCCCCCGGCACGCGCCCCGCCGGGCGCGGCGGGCGCGGCGGGGAGGGCGGCGAACGCTCCGCCGGGCGCCGGGTCCGCGGCCCGGTCACCTGCCGGGTCTGCGGGCGGGCCCTCACCGAGGCCGTCGAGCGCAAGCTCCGCCGCTGCGAGGGCTGCCCCTCCACGATGGACGAGGCGCTCTACGAGCGGCTGCGCGAATGGCGCGCCGCCCAGGCCCGCGAACAGGGCGCCCCCGCCTACGTCGTCTTCACCGACGCCACCCTGATGGCCATCGCCGAGGACGTCCCCGCCAACCGGCAGGAGCTCGCCGGCATCTCCGGGGTCGGCGCGATGAAGCTGGACAAATACGGGGCCGCCGTGCTCTCGTTGTGTGCGGGGGAGGAGCCCGTCAGGGATCCGGTGGACGTCACGGACGACCAGCCGGACGAACCGGCCTGAGCCGGTCCGGGGCGATCGCAGCGGGCGTCGGGAGGCGCCGCGGAGACCGTCGGGAAACTCGCCGGAAAAATAGTTTGCGCGCCGTACCGGGAGCGCAATAGCCTGCCGGAGCGGTCAAGGGGACGCGATCGGCCCAGGGTGACGCCTGTCGCCGTGTGTTCCTATACCCACAGCCTTACAGCTCCACAGCTTTACCGAGACAGACATCCGAACAGTTCGGAGCCCGGGAGACCAGGCTCCGCGAGACGCCGAGAGGAGGCGAATGCAGTGGAAACCATGATCACCAAAATGACTGGCCAGGCCGTCAACGCCGCCTCGCTGCGTGCCGCCGATCTGCGGCTCGCCGTCGAGCTGTGCGGAACCGGTCTGGGTCTTGACACCACCGGTGTCTCCGTCGTTCCCGCCTCCCTCGCCCCCGCTGTCAGTGGCCTCGGACACACTGGCTCCGGCAGCACCGGCATCCAGGGCGGCAGCCTCGACGGCACCAGTGTCAAGACTGGTCTGTCCCGCGACTGGGCGTCGGCCGACGCTTCGCGCTCCCTGCGTGATGAGCGACCGACCCAGGCACCGAAGACGGCCGTAGCCGTCGCCATGCATGGCGGCTATGCGCAGGTCATCGGTGCCGGAAACGCCCAGAAGCAGAACGAGCAGCAGATCAACCAGGCCATGGCCGCCTTTACGGGCGCCACGGCCATCCGGATGTGGGCCTTCCGCGGCCCCGAACCCTGGAGAGAACGAACCTGAGCCAGCCTCAGGTCGGCGCCTCCAGGGCCGCGGAATCCCACATCACCGGGATCCGCGGCCCTTCTGTTTTGTCCGGTACGCAAGACCACCCAGGCCCCCCGGGGCCTCCGGCCCAGCCCCACCAGTCAGCTGAGCCGGACCCACTGAGAAGACGAGGAAGACGCCCACAGTGTCCACGGTCATCACGCCGCCCACCCCGTCCGTACCGCCGACAAGCCAGCTCAAGGCCGACCAGGCCGACCCTCCGGAGGTTCTCCCCATGCAGTTCACCTCGATCGACCAGGCCGAGGAGCTCGGGCTCCCCATCCCGTGCCGTGCCTTCGACCCCGAGGTCTTCTTCGCCGAGACGCCCGCCGACGTCGAGTACGCGAAGTCCCTCTGCGGCACCTGCCCGGTCAAGGACGTCTGTCTCACCGGTGCCCTCGAGCGCCGCGAGCCCTGGGGCGTCTGGGGTGGCGAGCTCTTCGTCCAGGGTGTCGTCGTGGCCCGCAAGCGGCCGCGTGGCCGCCCGCGCAAGACCGAGGTCGCGGCGTGAACCCCGCGTCCGGAGCCGGAACCGTCCGCCGGGGAGAGCAGCCCCCGCTGGACGACGCCCTCCGCCGCTCCGTACGCCTCGCCGCCGCCAAGGCCGACGCCGCCCGCATCCACCCCTTCCCGACGACGCACCACGAGCAGGACCACCACATGACCGCCGCCGCCATCGATCCGACCGTCCGCGCCGAGCAGACCACCGAACTCCAGATCCAGAACAGGACCCTTGAGATGCAACTCATCCATGAATCCCTGGCCCGGGCGCATATGCAAGAGCGCCTCCAGGAGGCCGAGCACCAACGGCTCGTCGGCCGGCTCGCCCGGGCCCACAAGCTCAAGCAGAAGGCCGAGCGCGCCTCGCTCCGCGCCCGCAAGGCCCTCGCCGTCGCCCTGATGTGACCGGGACGCCGGCGCATTAGCGTGTCACCGGCCCACCGGGCCAGGACCCCCGTCGTGCCGCAGGCCGCCCCCCGACACCGGGAGGCGGCCTGCGGCCGTCGCGACGGACGGTGGATCAGTCCTCCGCCGACGGGCTCCGGCGCCTGGCCGGGGCCGCCGCCTTCCTGGGCGCCGCCTTCTTCGCCGCGGGACTCCTCGCCGGCGCCTTCTTCCTGGCCGGGCTCGCGGCCGTCCGCTTCCCCGGCGCCCCCGGCTCGGCGAACTCCGGCAGCCACTCCAGCATCTCCGCCCGGAACGGCGCCTTGGCACCCAGCTGACACAGCACGCCGATCGTGCTCAGCGTCACCCGGTGGATCAACAGGTACGACGGCGGCAGGTTCAACTGCTTGCCCAGGTTGTACGCGGGCGACCGCGGATCGGCGATCCGCGCCGCCTGCGCCCGCATCCACGCCCGGGTGAAGTGGAACGACTCCACTGCCGCCGGCTCGATGATCGGCAGCAGGTAGTCCAGCACCGCGTCCGGATCCAGCTCGACCGAGGGCTTCACGAAACCCTCCTCGCGCAGCATCGTCAGCACACCCGCTGCGTCCCCGGCCAACGCCATCCGCAACGACGCCCCGATCGGCGCCGGCAAGCCGCCCGGCAACCGGTCCACCGTCCCGAAGTCCAGCACCCCCAGCCGCCAGCCCCCCACCGGGCCGTCGTCCTTCAACAGCCGGAAGTTGCCCGGATGCGGATCCGCGTGCAACAGCCCCGTCCGCGACGGACCGGCGAACAGGAACCGCGCCAGCAACCGGCCCGCCTGGTCCCGCTCCTCCTGCGAACCCGAGGCGATCACCTCGGCCAGCGGCGTGCCGTCCATCCACTCCGACACCAGCACCTGGTCCGCCTGCGCCACCACGCCCGGCACCACGATCTCCGGATCGCCTGCGAACTCCTCCGCGTGACGGCGCTGCGCCTGCGCCTCCAGCTCGTAGTCCAGCTCCTCGGCGACCCGCTCCCGCAGCTCCGTGATCAGCGGCTTGATGTCCAGGCCCGGAATCAGCGGACCCAGCAGCCAGGCCACCCGGCTCAGCTGCGACAGGTCCGCCAACAGCGCGTCCCCCGCCCCCGGGTACTGCACCTTCACCGCGACCACCCGGCCGTCGTGCCACACCGCCCGGTGCACCTGGCCGATCGAGGCGGCCGCCGCGGGCCGGTCGTCGAACTCCAGGAACAGGCTCCGCCAGTCCTCGCCCAGGCGCTGCGCCAGCGCCGCGTGCACCTTCGCGGCCGGCATCGGCGGCGCGGCGTCCTGGAGCTTGGTCAGGGCCGCCCGGTAGGGGCCGGCCACCTCCTCGGGCAGGGCGGCCTCGAAGACGGACAGCACCTGCCCGAACTTCATCGCCCCGCCCTTGAGCTCGCCCAGGACCTTGAACAACTGGTCGGCGGTGGCCTGTTGCAGTTCGGCGGTCACCACCTCGGCCGACCGGCCGCCGATCCGCTTCCCGAGACCGAGGGTGGCCCGGCCGGCTATCCCCAGCGGCAGGGCGGCGAGTCTTGCCGTGCGGGTCATTGCCTTGCGCGGAAGATCGCTCACCCGGGCCTCCAAGTCGACACGCCCAAGGCCCCCGCGGCGGAGGCCGACCGTCATACGCCATTGTGCCCGTTCGCCGCCGCGGCCCCGGCCGTAATCCGCCGCCCCGCGGCCCCGCCGCAGCACCCCTCACCCTTCTTCGGGGGCCCCCTCCCCCCCCCGCCCCCACCCCACCCCTCCTCCTCCGATCCTCGGCGCCTCGGCATCGCCGAGGCGCCGAGGCAGCCCAAGGCACCGCAGCCGCTGCCCGGACACATCGCCCCTGGCCCAGGCGATCCCGCCAAGCCTGAGGCACATTGCCACCATCACCCGGGCACGCCGACCGTCGACCTGGCACCGCTCCGGCGGCCACCCGCCGGAGCGGTGCCGAAGTCATCGACCCGAAGCCGTCCTGGGTGGTTGCCCGACCGGTTGCCGGGGCCGGGCCGCCCGTGCCTGTCTCGCGGTTTCGTCGTCCTTGCCCGAGGCCGCCCCGGGGTGGCAACCTGCGCGGTGCCGCAGTTGCCGCTCCCGTGGCGTCCCGACCGGGTGTCGCCACTGCCTCTCCAATCGCTTGACGGACCCGCCTCCGGCAGCCGCCGGAGGCGGGCCTCAGTGCGGTGGTGTCGGCTGCCAGAGGCAGCCGCAGTCCGGGTGGCCCTTGAGCCGTAGGCGGCGGACCATGCCGTCCACGGCGGACAGTTCGCACCAGCCGTCCACGCTGGGCGGTCGGCCGCCGTCCAGGTGGACCTGGACGTGCAGTGCCGCGAGGCCGGCGACCGAGGTCGCCAGGGCGGTGTCGCAGGCCGGGGTGGGCGCCCGCCCAGGGCCGCCTTCGGCGAGCTGGGCGAGGATCCGGGGCCAGGCGGCGTCCTCGTCCTCCCGGGTCAGGACCAGGCAGTGGCCGCAGGCCGAGACGCCCGGCAGGACCAGGGGCCCGACCACCCCGTACTCCTCCACCACCCCGACGTACAGGTGCGGGACCCCGGCCCGGAGCAGCTCGCGGGCCTGGGGCGTGCCGCCGGCGAACGCGCCGCTGCCGTCCCGGGGTGCGAGCACCACCAGGTCGGGCAGCCCCGGTCTCGGCTGCCGGCTGCGCCGGCCGGGGCGGCGCGCGGTGGCGCGGTCGACGGCCTCGCGGGAGGCGGTGGCCCGGAGCCGGCCGACGTCGGCCGGGGGCAGTCCGGCGGGGGAGCAGTCCGCGGGGGTGACCCGGCCGGAGTCCACCACGGAGACCGTGCCGATGCCGCCCGCCGCGAGGACGGCGGCGACGGCGGCGCCGATCCGCCCCGCGCCGCGGACCTCGACCGCGTGCTCGGGCCGCCGGGCCAGGACGGCGGGGGCGGCGCCCGGGGGCGCGTGGATCAGTGACAGCGACGCGAGGTCGGGGCCGAGCAGGTCGCGGTGCGGCTGGGGGAAGCGGGCCAGGGCCTCGGCCGAGGCCTGGGCGTCGTCGAGCACCCCGGCCTCCTCCAGCAGGTCGAGCAGGGAGTCGGCGGGGTCGCGCCCGAAGCCGATCCGCTCGCCCTCGGCGAGGAGCGCGGGCCGGTCGCGGGTCCCGTCGACGAGGCCGAGGAACTCGCGCAGGGCCTTGTCGGCGGCGTGGCCGAGCACCCCCGCGTGCTGCGGGATGGTGCCGAACTGGAGGGTGTCCGAGTCCCGCCAGCTGCGGGAGAGGGCGGGCTTGAGGGCGAGGCGCACGGCGGTCTTCCTTCCGATGGTTTCCGGACGGCTGACGGCAGCATGCCCGATCGGGGCGACGGGGTGCGCCGCGTTGTCCACAGGCACGGGCGCATCATCGGATGATCCGTTTGCACACCCTGTGGATAACTTGGCGTCCGGCCCGGCGTCGGATTCCGGACACCTGCCGTCGGCCTTTCGTTCCCGATCGCTCCACGAAACATTTCGGCCATGGCAGCGGACTTCTGCCAGGGGGAGCGGGTAACGTCGTGTGCCATGGCAGCCGAACGGGACTCCCATCCCTCGGCGTCGCCTCGGCGTGCCCGTGCAGCGTCCGGGTCGCACGTGGCGGCGCCGAGTACGCGCGGGCGTCCGGAGCAGCGTCCTGATCAACGCCCTGATCAGCGGCCCGACCAACGCTCCGAGCAGCGCCCGGAGCCGCAGCCAGGAGCCGCCCGCGAGCCGCTCGACCGGTCCCGGGTGGAGGTGCGGCGCAGCGCCCGCCGCAGCCGGACGGTGTCCGCCTACCGCGAGGGCGACCGCACCATCGTGCTGATCCCGGCCCGGATGTCGCACGCGGAGGAGCAGCGCTGGGTCGCGCAGATGCTGGAGAAGCTGGCCGCGCAGGAGAGCCGCCGGGTGCTGGGTGACGACGCGCTGGTGGCGCGGGCGCGGGAGCTGTCGACGGCCTATCTGGGCGGTCGCGCCCGGCCCTCCCAGGTCCGCTGGGTGACCAATCAGAATTCGCGCTGGGGGTCGTGCACCCCGAGCGAGCGGACGATCCGGCTCTCGCACCGCTTGCAGGGGATGCCGGAGTACGTGGTCGACTACGTGCTGCTGCACGAGCTGGCGCACCTGCTGGTGCCGGACCACGGCCCGGACTTCTGGGCGCTGTTGGAGGCGTATCCGCGGACGGAGCGGGCGCGCGGCTATCTGGAGGGCGTGGTGTCGGCGGCCCGGCTGCCGCACATCCCGGGGGCCCGGCACGGGGCGCCGGCGGAGGCCGGCCCGGCGGAGTCCTGCGGCTGAGCGGCCGTCGGAGGTCGTCGGGAAGGACAAACGGGAGGGGCGCGGGCCGATGCGGCCCGCGCCCCTTCCGTTGTCCGGGCGCTCCCGGGTGCTTCAGCCGGTGAGTTCGCGGGCGCGCGCCACCAGCTCGCGCACGGAGTGGTCCGTGAGCTCGGGCAGGCGGTCGTAGTCGAACCAGCGCAGGTCGAGCGACTCCTCGCTGATCAGCGCCTGGGCGCCGGGCGGGGCCACCGCGATGTACTGGACGTCGAGGTGGGTGTTCTCGGGCCGGTCCTTGCCGGTGCAGCGGACCTGGTGGCGGTCCAGCTTGGCGGGGACGGGCACGCCGTCGCGGGTGAGCAGGACGAGGTCGGGGATGCCGGACTCCTCGGTGGCCTCCCGCAGGGCGGCCGAGGCGAGGTCGCGGTCACCGGGCTCGCAGTGCCCGCCCATCTGCAGCCACCGGCCGACCTTGGGGTGCAGGGTCAGCAGCACGCGCCCGGCACCGGGGTCGACCACGGCGGCGCTGGCGGTGATGTGGGCGGGCAGGCAGGAGCGGTAGAGGCCGTCCGGCTGCTCGGCGAGGTGCCGCAGGTACGCGAGGCGCAGCCGGTCCTGCTCGGGGTCGGCGGGCCGCCACTCGTCCAGGGCGCGGACCGCGTCGGCGTGCAGGCCGTCGGCGCGGTCCGTCTCGGTGGCCGTCATGCGGTGGGCTCGCCCTTCCCCTGCTCGTCGTCTCCGGACCCGTCGTCGTCCTTCGTCAGGTCGGGCTTCGCGGAGCCGGGGCCCCGGTCGGCGGCGCCGCCCGCGGCGGCCTCGCCGAGCAGCTTGTCGAGGGCGTCGAAGTCGATGCCGCCCTCCAGGTCGCCGCTGCCCCGGTGCACGAAGGCGTCCGGGTCGTCGAGGTCGGCGGCGGTGGGGAGCATGTCCGGGTGCTGCCAGAGGTCGTCGCGGCCCTCGGTGCCGCGGGCGTCGGCGAGCAGCGCCCAGAGCCGGGCGGCGTCGCGCAGCCGGCGCGGGCGCAGTTCGAGGCCGACCAGGGTGGCGAAGGTCTGCTCCGCGGGCCCGCCGGCGGCGCGGCGGCGCCGGACGGTCTCGCGCAGCGCGACCGCCTGCGGCAGATGGGGCTCGGCGGCGGCGTGCACGACGGCGTCGACCCACCCCTCGACGAGGGCGAGCGCGGTCTCCAGGCGGGCGAGCGCGGCCTTCTGCTCGGGGGTGTCCTCGGGCTGGAGCAGGCCGCCGGCGAGGGCCTCCTGGAGGGCCTCGGGGTTGCTCGGGTCGAGCTGGCCGACGAGCTCCTCCATGCGGGAGCTGTCGACCTTGATGCCGCGGGCGTAGGCCTCGACGGCGCCGAGCAGGTGGGCGCGCAGCCACGGCACATGGGCGAAGAGCCGCTGGTGGGCGGCCTCGCGCAGGGCCAGGTAGAGGCGGACCTCCTCGGCGGGCACGCTGAGGCCCTCGCCGAACTCGGCGACGTTCTGCGGCAGCAGCGCGGCCTTGCCGGCCGGGGCGAGCGGCAGGCCGACGTCGGCGGAGCCGACCACCTCGGCGGCGAGGGCGCCGAGCGCCTGGCCGATCTGGGTGCCGAACATGGCGCCGCCCATGGAGCGCATCATGCCGAGCAGCGGGCCGGCCATGGCCTGCATCTCCTCGGGCAGGACGCCGCCCATGGCGTTGCCGACCCGCTCGGCGACCGGGTCGACGAGGTCCTTCCAGACGGGGAGGGTGGCCTCGATCCACTCGGCGCGGCTCCAGGCGACGGCGGTGCCGGCGCCGGAGGGGAAGGTGGTGACGCCGTCGAGCCACAGGTCGGCGAGGCGGACGGCCTCGGCGACGGCGGAGCGCTCGGCGGCGCTGACCGAGCGGTCCTTGCTCTTGCCCTCGGCGGGCTCGGCGACGACGGTCTGCCGGGCGATGTCCTTGGCGAGGTCCCAGTTGACCGGGCCGCCCTCGAAGGAGAGCATCTGGCCGAGCTGCTGGAAGGCGGCGCCGAGGTCGTTGGGGTTGAGGCCGCCGAACATCGCGGCGAAGGGGTTGTCGCCGGCGCCGGGCCCGCCCGCGCCGGGCATCCCGGGCATGCCGGGCAGGCCCATGCCGAACAGGGCGCCGAGCGGGTTGCCGCCGGAGAAGCCGAAGGGCTGCGGGCCGCCGGACTGGGCGCCGCCCTCGTCCTTCTTCTTCTGGTCGTCGTCGGGCTTGGCCTTGCCGTCCTCGGGCTCCTCGGGCGGAACGCCGAATCCGAAGGGAAGGTCGCTCACGGGGTCCTCGATCCGGTCGGCCGTCATACGGGTGGTGGCGGTGAATCTGCGTGCCCGGGGCGGTCGGCGGAGTGGGGGACTCCCGGCCGGTGGGCGGCTCCCGCGCGGCTGGCCCGCGCCGGGTGCACCGCCGGGCCTCCGCCTCGGGCAGGATGGACGTACGTGACACACGTACGTACGCACATAAGCTAACCGTGGAGGATGGCCGGTGAGTTCCCCGCCCTCGGACGTTCGCTCTGGGCTGACCGGAGGAGAGGACGCCCCGGACATCACGGCGTCGCCGCCTCCAGCCTATGCCGGAAGGCCGCTGACCGTGGCGGTCACGGGTGCCGCCGGGGTGCTCGGCGAGCGGGTCTCGGCCCGGCTGGTCGCCTCGCCGGGGGTGAAACGCGTCCTCGCGGTCGACGACCGGCGCGGCGAGGTGCCCGGGGTGCAGTGGCGGGTCCTGGACGTGCGGGACCCGGCGGTCGCCGAGCGGCTGGCCGGGGTGGACGTCGTGGTCCACCTGGCGATGGACCTGGGCATGGAGTCGGACCCGCGGGCGCGCAGCGCCTACAACGTGCGCGGCGCGCAGACGGTGCTGACGGCGGCCGCGGCGGCCGGGGTGCCCCGGGTGGTGCTCTGCACGTCGGCGATGGTCTACGGCGCGCTGGCGGACAACGAGGTGCCGCTCGCGGAGGACTCGGAGCTGCGGGCGACCGAGGAGGCCTCGCTGGTCGGGGACCTGCTGGAGATCGAGCGCCTGGCGCGCCGCGCGCCGCGGGCGCACCCGGGGCTGCAGGTGACGGTGCTGCGCCCGGCGGTGGTGGTCGGCCCCGGGGTGGACACGGTGCTGACCCGGCACTTCGAGGCGCCGCGGCTGCTGGTGGTGGCGGGCTCGCGCCCGTGCTGGCAGTTCTGCCACGTGGACGACCTGGCGGCGGCGCTGGAGTACGCGGTGCTGGGCCTGGTCGAGGGCGAGGTGACGGTCGGCTGCGACGGCTGGCTGGAGCAGGAGGACGTGGAGCGGCTGTCGGGGATCCGGCGGATGGAGCTGCCGGCCTCGCTGGCGCTGGGGACGGCGGCGCGGCTGCACCGGCTGGGGCTGACGCCGGCGCCGGCCGGGGACCTGGCGTACACGATGTACCCGTGGGTGGTGTCGGGCAGCCGGCTGCACGAGGCGGGCTGGCGTCCGGCGCACACCAACGAGGAGGTGCTGGCGGAGCTGCTGGAGCAGGTGGCGGGCAAGCACGCGGTGGCGGGGCGCCGCCTGGGCGGCAAGGAGGCGGCGACGAGCCTGGGCGCGGCGGGGGCGACGGTGGCGCTGGTGGGTACGGCGGCGCTGGTGCGCAGGGCGCGCAAGCGGCGCCGGTTCTGACCGGTTCCCGGCGGCGGCCCCGGGCGGTGGTCCGGGGCGCCCCGGGGATGGGCAATCATGGGGCCATGTCCGAGAACCACGACCCGGTCCGCCTGCTCGCAATCCGCGACACCCCGCTCTCGCTCGACGAGGTGTACGAGGCGGTCGGTGACGACGCGGCCGGCGGCACGACCGTCTTCGTCGGGACGGTCCGCGACCACGACGGCGGCCGGCCGGTCTCCGTGCTGGAGTACAGCTGCCACCCGTCGGCGGAGCGGGAGCTGCGCCGGGTCGCCGAGAAGGTCGTGGCCGACTTCCCGGTGCGGGCGCTGGCCGCGGTGCACCGGGTCGGCCGGCTGGGGATCACCGACAAGGCCGTGATCGTGGCGGTGTCCTGTGCGCACCGCGGTGAGGCGTTCGCCGCGGCCCGCCGGCTGATCGACGACCTCAAGCACGAGGTGCCGATCTGGAAGCACCAGGTGTTCGCGGACGGCGGCGAGGAGTGGGTCGGCGCCGGCGACTGCTGAGCACCCGTCGGGCTCCCTCGTCGCGCGACGCGCCGGTCGCTCACTCGAACGGGTGTGGCCCGGCGGGCCCGGTACTCCCTGGCAGTGAGCCGATCGGCCGTGCCGTAACCCGGACGGCGCCCGTGGCGTTGTCCGCCGGGATGGTTAATCTGCTCATAGACACGACGAGCTGGGAGTACTGAGATGGCTGCGCTCGCCTGGTTGATCATTCCCTGCGTCGCCGCGGTGGTCGCCGCCGTGTGGGCGGGTTGGGCCCAGCGGGCCCCGAGAGCGACGGGGGACCCGGCCTCGCTGGCCGAGCACCAGCGGTTCATGGCCGCGATGGAACGCACCACGGCCACCGGCGCCCCGCAGGAGCGCCCCGAACGGTAGGACGTGTCCCGGGGGCCGGGGCCCCACCGGGCCCGGCCCGCCGGGCGCGCCGTCATCGGCGTCCCGTACTGTCGAGGCATGCCACGCCGCTCTGCGACGATGCTCGCCGCCACCCTGCTGCTCATAGCGCTGCTCTGCGCCTCGGTGCTGATGAAGGTGCCGTACACCGAGATGAGCCCGGGCCCGACGTACAACACGCTCGGGGTGCAGGAGAAGACGGGGACCCCGGTGATCACCATCACCGGCCACGAGTCGTTCCCGGCGAGCGGGCACCTCAATATGACGACCGTCCAGGTCACCGGCGCCAAGTACGAGCCGAGCCTGGTCAACGCGGTGGTCGGCTGGCTGCGCGACGACGTGTTGGTGGTGCCGCACGACAACGTCTACCCGAAGGGCCAGAGCGACGCCGACGCGAAGCGGCAGAACGCCGAGGAGTTCGCGCTCTCCGAGGACCACGCCCGGACCGCGGCGCTGAGCCAGCTCGGCATCCCGATGGGCAGCGAGCTGATCGTCCAGAGCGTCACCGCCGGCGCCCCGGCCGAGGGCCGGCTGCACGCCGGGGACCAGATCGTCGCGGTGGACGGCACCCCGGTCGCCGACGCGGACGCGGTCGCCAAGGCCGTCACCCGGCACCAGCCCGGCGAAGCGGCGGTCTTCACCGTGGTGCCGCGGGTCAAGGACGGCTCGGCCGAGCCGGGTGTGCGCACCGACATCAGCGTCCCGACCGTGAAGTCGCCGGACACCGGCTCCGCGATGGTCGGCATCCGCCCGGGCCTGCGGCACACCTACCCGTTCCGGATCGACATCGGGCTGCAGGACGTCGGCGGGCCCAGCGCCGGCCTGATGTTCTCGCTCGGCATCATCGACAAGCTGACCCCGGGCGACCTGACCGGCGGACGGTTCGTGGCCGGCACCGGCACCATCACCGACGAGGGCGAGGTCGGCCCGATCGGCGGCATAGCGATGAAGCTGATCGCCGCCCGGGACGCGGGCGCCGAGTACTTCCTCGCCCCGGCGGCGAACTGCGCCGAGGCCGCCAAGAACACCCCGTCCGGGCTGGACCTGGTCAAGGTGGAGACGCTGGACGGCGCGCTGAAGGCGCTGGAGCAGATCCGCTCCGGGCAGACCTCCGCGCTGCCGTCCTGCACGTCCTAGCCGCTCCCGAGGCCCCGAGCAGGCCCGGGGCGGGCCCGAGACCCGGGGCCCGGGGCAGACCCGAGACCCGGGGCCCGGCGCCTACGAGAAGGTCGCCAGCAGCGCTTCGGTGAGGCCCGGCACCAGGTCGGGGCCGGTCAGCACCTCGCGGGCGGTGTCCTTGGAGCGCAGCCGCAGCGCGATCTCCTTGCTGCCGTCGCGCAGCACGGCGGCGGTGATCCGCACCTCCTCGCGCTTGGGGTGGTTGGCCACCCACTCGGCGAGCTGGGCGTCGCTGGCGTTGCGCGGGCGGGACTGCTCGGCGCCCGGCGGCAGCATCAGGCGCTCGACGACCAGGGCGCAGCCGGCCACCGCGCCGGGCCAGGCGATGGTGCCGAGGAACTTGTCCAGCTCCATGCCGGCGGGCAGCTCGTCCTGCTCGACCGGGGTGAGGCCGGGCTCGTTGCCGTCGGCGAGGCCGAGCTGCTCGGCGATGCGGGGGTCGGCCTTGCGCAGGGCGGCGCTGTCCACCAGGGCGAAGAGGCGGGCCGGGAGGTCCCAGCCGAGGGTGGCGGCGTACTCGTCGATCTCCAGGGCGGCCCGGGTCAGCGGGCTGCCGGCCGGGAGGGTGGAGACGTCGTCGGGGAGGTTGGATCCATCGGACATGTCTCAATCCTCACACGTCGGGCGACCGGTGCGTCGCGCCCGCCGCTCGTGGGCAGGGGAAGGGACGGACGGGGGAGGGCCGGGGGGAGGTTGTCGTAACCGTCTGCTAACGGTGGGAACTCGGCCAAAGACTGGTTAAGTTGCACTGAAGACCGACCGACTCAAGACGACACAGCTGAGGTGCCACCGTGGTATTCCAGATGCCGGAACGCTCAGGGCCGGGGTTCCGGCGCAGAGTAGGCCCGCCCTCAAGGCGAGCGCGGGTGCTCCTGCTGACCCTGGGCGTGCTCGCGGTGCTGTTCCTCCTGTTCGTCATGTTCGCCGGGTTCTGGACGGACTGGCTCTGGTTCAGGTCGGTCCGCTACACCTCGGTCTTCACCACCCAGTTGTGGACGAAGATCGGCCTGTTCGCGGTGTTCGGGCTGCTGATGGCGGTGATCGTCGGCTTCAACGTCTGGCTGGCGCACCGGCTGCGCCCGCCGCTGTCGGCGATGTCGGTGGAGCAGCAGAGCCTGGACCGCTACCGCTCGGGCCTGGCGCCGTTCAAGCGCTGGGCGCTGCTCGGCGTCTCGCTGGTGATCGGGCTGGTGGCGGGCGCCGCGGCCTCGGGCCAGTGGCGGACCTGGCTGCTGTGGACGAACGGCACGCCGTTCGGCACCAAGGACCCGCAGTTCGGCAAGGACATCTCGTTCTACGCCTTCGACCTGCCGTTCTACGAGTTCCTGCTGGGCTTCGCGTTCAGCGCGGTGATCGTCTCGCTGCTGACCTCGGTGCTGGTGCACTACCTGTACGGGGGGCTGCGGCTGCAGGGCCCCGGGCGGCGGGCGAGCACCGGCGCGCAGGGGCACCTGGCGGTGCTGCTGGGCGTGTTCGTGCTGCTGAAGGCGGTGGCGTACTGGCTGGACCGGTACGCGCTGGCGGTGAAGACCGGCTCCTACAAGGGCGTGTCCGGCTGGACGGGCCTGCGGTACGTGGACGCGAACGCGTTCCTGCCGGCGAAGACGATCCTGTTCTTCGTCGCGGTGATCTGCGCGGTGCTGTTCTTCCTGACCCCGGTGCGCCGCACCTGGGCGCCGGCCCTGATCGGCCTGGGCCTGATGGTGCTGTCGGCGGTGCTGATCGGCGGGGTGTACCCGGCGATCGTGCAGCAGTTCCAGGTCAAGCCGAACGAGCAGGCCAAGGAGACGCCGTACATCCAGAAGAACATCGACGCGACACGTGAGGCGTACGGGATCGCCGACAGCGAAGTGGTCCAGTACGAGCCGGCGAACGGCACCAGCGCGGAGGCGCTGAAGCCGGACTCGCAGACCATCTCGGACATCCGCCTGCTGGACCCGAACGTGGTCGGCCCGACCTTCCAGCAGAACGAGGCGCTGCGCAAGTACTACGCGTTCCCGAAGTCGCTGGACGTGGACCGGTACGGCGACCAGGACACCGTGCTGGGCGTGCGCGAGCTGGACCTCAACGGCATCCAGCGGAACTGGATCAACGACCACTTCAACTACACCCACGGCTACGGCGTGATCGCGGCCAAGGGCAACCAGGTGGACGCCAACGGCAACCCCGTCTACACCGAGTCGGCGCTGCCGACGAAGGGCGCGTTCGGCGACTACCAGCAGCGGATCTACTACGGCGAGAAGACGACGACGTACTCGATCGTCGGCGGCGGCTACCAGGACATCGACTACACCGCGGAGAACGGCACCCCGGTGCACTTCTCCTACGACGGCGACAGCGGTGTCGGCCTGGGCAACCCGCTGACCCGGGCCGCGTACGCGGTGAAGTTCGCCGAGCCGCAGATCCTCTACTCCAGCGCGATCCGCGACGGCGCGAAGATCATCTACGACCGCACGCCCAAGGAGCGGGTGGAGAAGGTCGCGCCGTGGCTGTCGATCGACGCCGACCCGTACCCGGTGGTGGAGAACGGCCGCGTGGTGTGGGTGCTGGACGGCTACACCACCTCGGACGGCTACCCGTTCTCGTCGAAGACGACGCTGGGCGACGTCACCAAGGACTCGCTGACCAACCAGCGCGGTGAGCTGCTGACCGCCGCGAACCAGGTCAACTACATCCGCAACTCGGTCAAGGCCACCGTGGACGCGTACACCGGCGAGGTGACGCTCTATCAGTGGGACGAGAACGACCCGGTGCTGAAGACCTGGATGAAGGCGTTCCCCGGCACGGTGAAGGCGAAGGCCGACATCCCGTCGGAGCTGGCGCCGCACCTGCGCTACCCGCAGGACATGTTCAAGGTGCAGCGCGACCTGCTCGCCGAGTACCACATGACCGACGCCGGCGGCTTCTTCAACGGCACCGACATCTGGCAGGTGCCGACCGACCCGACGACCAACAGCAACGAGGTGCAGCCGCCGTACTACCTGACCGTCCGGATGCCGGACGCGAAGGAGGCGTCGTTCTCGCTCACCACGACCTTCGCGCCGCAGGGCCGTGACAACCTGGCCGCGTTCATGTCGGTCAGCGCCGACCCCGGCCCGGACTACGGGAAGATCCGGATCGCCAAGATCCCGACCGGATCGGGGGCGCTCGGCCCCAAGCAGGTGCAGGCGAAGTTCAACTCGGACCCGCTGGTCGCCAACCAGCTGACCCTGCTGAAGACCGGCACCGACTCCGACATCGAGTACGGCAACCTGCTGACCCTGCCGGTCGGCGGCGGCCTGCTGAACGTCGAGCCGGTCTACCTGATCGGGCGCAGCGCCAAGGTGCCGGTGCTGAAGAAGGTGCTGGCGACGTACGGGAACGAGAACGCGGTCGTCGCGGTGGAGGACAACCTGGAGAAGGCGCTGGCCAAGGTGCTCGGCGGGGCGGCGCCGGGCGCGCCGGTCACGCCCACGGCGCCGGGCACCACCACGCCGCCCAGCCCGACGAACCCGACGACGCCGACCACGCCGACGACCCCGACCACTCCGGTGCCGGGGGCCACGGTCTCGCCGGAGCTGCAGAAGGCGATCGCGGACGCGGTGAAGGCCAACAACGACAGCCAGGCCGCGTTCAAGAACGGTGACTGGGTGGCCTGGGGCCAGGCCCAGAAGGCGCTCAACGACGCGCTCAAGGCGGTCGAGGCGGCCGAGCAGAAGGCCGGGATCACCCCGGCCCCGGCGCCGGCGGAGACGGCTCCGGCCACCCCGCCGGCCACCCCGCCGGCGACCGGGGCGGCCTCGCCCGCCCCGAGCAGCGGCCCCTGAGCTGCGGCGATCCCGCGCTGACCGATTTCGGCTCCACCCCGCGCCCGTGCTATGGTTTAACCACCGACGCGGGGTGGAGCAGCTCGGTAGCTCGCTGGGCTCATAACCCAGAGGTCGCAGGTTCAAATCCTGTCCCCGCTACTCAGTAGCACGAAGGCCCGGAGGATTCTTCCTCCGGGCCTTCGGCGTTTGCGCGCGCGGGCGGGCGGGGCCGCTCCGGTACCATCGAGCGTCGCCAAGGACGACGGCAGCGGGGTTTGTGGGGGGCGAGTGTCGGGAAATCGACAAAGCGCCGAAGCAATTTCGTCGGCTTCGGGTCCGCCCCGCCGAAATCGGCCGGGGCAGGTGTACGCGGGTTGCGGGTGATGCGACGATGGGACACATGGGGGACGCTGCCCGGCTGCTGACCGGCCGTCGGGTCCGCGCGCTCCCCGTGGGGTCCCCCCGGCCCCGGGCCGGAGGAAGACGCCGCGACACTCGGGGGGAGTGGGAGTCGGCATGAGGCTGATCGGCAAGAACGGGGCAGGGGCGAAGCCGGCGACCACCGAGGCGGACACCGAGGCCTGGGCGGAGAGCGCCGAACGGCGGCCCGGCGCCCTGCCCGCCCAGCGCACCAGCGGCCTGGCCGAGCGCCGCCCCGCAGGCGGCTGGGGCCCGGACTCCCTGGTGCACGTCCCGGCCGGCGGACTCGCCGCCGCGCCCGGCGCCCGCGGCGCGCCGTCCGACGGCTCCGGCCCCGGCGTCGAGAGCGACACCGGCTTCGACTCGGCCAGCTTCGAGACCGCGCTCGCCGCCCGCGAGCAGGCCGCCCTGGAGGCCCGGCACCGGCGCGCCGCCGACGACGGCGACCCGGACGCCGCCGCCCGGCTCGGCACCCTGCTGCTGCGCCGCGGCGACCTGGAGGACGCCGAACCGTACCTGCGCGGCGCCGCCGCCGCCGGGCTGCGCGCCGCCGCCAACAACCTCGGCGTGCTGCTGCACCAGCGCGGCCACCGGGCCGAGGCCGCCCAGTGGTGGCGGCAGGCGGCGGTGGCCGGCAGCGCGCCCGCCGCCCACGCGCTCGGCCTGCAACTGCGCGACCAGGGCGAGGAGGAGGCCGCCGAGTACTGGCTGCACTTCGCCGCCGACCACGGCCACCCGCTGGGCGCCTACGCGCTGGGCGACCTCATGGAGCACCGCCGGGACGTGCGCGCCGAGCGCTGGTTCAAGGTGTCCGCCGACGCCGGGCACCGGGAGGCCGCCTACCGGCTGGCCCGGATGCGCGAGGCCGCCGGGGACAAGGAGACCGCCGAGGCCTGGTACCGGATCGCGGCCGCCCGCAGCCACGCCCGCGCCGCGCTGCGCCTGGGCGTGCTGCTGGAGGACCGGGCCGGCGGCGAGCAGTCGCTGCTGGAGGAGGCGGCCCGCTGGTACCGGCAGTCGGCGCAGAACGGCGAGCCGCGGGCCGCGTGCGCGCTCGGCTACCTGCTGCGCGACGGCGGGGACCTCACCGCGGCCGCCGAGTGGTGGCAGGAGGCGGCCGAGGCGGGCGACGGCAACGCCGCCAACGCGCTCGGCGCGCTGCACGCCTCGCGCGGCGAGGCCGCCGAGGCGGAGCGCTGGTACCGCAGCGCGCTGGAGGCCGGCGACCAGAACGGCGCCTTCAACCTGGGCCTGCTCTGCGCCGGCGCGGGCCGCGACCAGCAGGCCGAGCAGTGGTACCGCCGGGCCGCGTACGCCGGGCACCGGGAGGCGTGCAACGCGCTGGCCGTGGTGCTGCTGCAGCGCGGCGACGAGTCGGGCGCCGAGCCGTGGTTCTCCAAGGCCGCCGAGGCGGGCAGCGTGGACGGCGCGTTCAACCTGGGCGTGCTGCACGCCGGGCGCGGTGAGCACCGGCAGGCGCAGGAGTGGTACGCGCGCGCCGCCGCGGAGGGCCACGGCGAGGCGGCGCTGCAACTGGCGGTGGTGCAGGAGCAGCGCGGCAACGCGGCGGGCGCGCTGGAGCGCTACCGGCAGGCGGCGGCGGGCGGTTCGACGGAGGGCGCGTTCCGGCTGGCGTCGGTGCTGGACCGGCGGGGGGACGCGGACGCGGAGGCCGAGCACTGGTACGCGGTGGCGGCCGACGCCGGGCACCGCCGGGCGCAGGTGCGGATGGGGGTGCGGGCGGCCGAGCGGGGGGCGCTGGAGATCGCCGAGAGCTGGTACCGGCGGGCGGCCGGGGCGGGCAGCCGCAGCGCGGCGTTCAACCTGGGGCTGCTGCTGGCCCGGCAGGACAGCGAGGCCGAGGCGATGCTCTGGTACACCCGGGCGGCGGACGCCGGGCACGGGCGGGCGGCGCTGCGCCTGGCGCTGCTGGCGCTGCGCCGGGGCGAGCCGGTGCTGGCCGAGGGCTGGTGCCGGCGGGCCGCGGACTACGGTCCGGCGGAGGTCGCTGAGCGGGCGGGCCGGCTGCTGGGCGCGCTGCACGCGGAGCTGAGCGCGTAGCCGGACCCGCGGCGGTGGGGTTCAGGAACCGGCGGAACAGTCCGGGCACAGCCCGCGGTAGGTGATCTCGGCGCCGGAGAGGGTGAAGCCGAAGCGCTCGGAGGCGGGCAGGGCGGCCAGCGGGTCGCCCTGGGGGTGGACGTCGCGGATGGCGCCGCAGCCGTAGCAGACCAGGTGCTGGTGCGCGTGGTGCGCGTTGGGGTCGTAGCGCTTGGCGCGGCCGTCGGTGGCGACCTCCAGCACCTCGCCCAGGCAGACGAGTTCGCCGAGGGTGTTGTAGACGGTGGCGCGGCTGATCTCGGGCAGCCGCTCGACCGCGCGGGCGTGCACCTCGTCGGCGGTCAGGTGGACGTGCTCGCCGTCGAGGACCTCGGCCACGACCCGGCGCTGCGAGGTCAGCCGCCATCCACGTCCGCGAAGTCTCTCCAGCAGGTCACTCATGGACTCAGGGTAAGTGACACTCCGAGTCTGGTTCCAGTGTTGACTTGGACAAAGTCCAAGTTAGGATCGGTTCGACACGACCGGATCACGCGGAGGCACCCTCACATGACTACCCAGGACGAGCTGCGCCCCACCCTCACCACGGAGGCGGGTGCCCCCGTCGCCGACAACCAGAACACCGAGACCGCCGGCGTCGGCGGTCCGGCGCTGATCCAGGACCAGCAGCTGTTCGAGAAGCTCGCGCACTTCAACCGCGAGCGCATCCCGGAGCGCGTGGTGCACGCCCGCGGCGCCGCGGCCTACGGCACCTTCACGGTGACCGCGGACGTCACCGCGTACACCCGGGCCGCGTTCCTCTCCGAGGTCGGCAAGCAGACCGAGACCTTCCTGCGCTTCTCCACCGTCGCCGGGAACCTCGGCTCGGCGGACGCGGTGCGCGACCCGCGCGGCTTCGCGCTGAAGTTCTACACCGAGGAGGGCAACTACGACCTCGTCGGCAACAACACCCCGGTGTTCTTCATCAAGGACGCCACCAAGTTCCCCGACTTCATCCACACCCAGAAGCGGGACCCGTACACCGGCTCGCAGGAGGCGGACAACGTCTGGGACTTCTGGGGCCTGTCGCCCGAGGCCACCCACCAGGTGACCTGGCTGTTCGGCGACCGCGGCATACCGGCGTCCTACCGGCACATGGACGGCTTCGGCTCGCACACCTACCAGTGGCAGAACGAGGCCGGCGAGCACTTCTGGGTGAAGTACCACTTCAAGACCGACCAGGGCATCCGCAACCTCACCCAGGACGAGGCCAACCGGCTCGCCGGCGAGGACCCGGACAGCCACCAGCGCGACCTGCGCGAGTCCATCGAGCGCGGCGAGTTCCCGAGCTGGACGGTCAGCGTCCAGATCATGCCGGCCGCCGACGCGGCGAACTACCGCTTCAACCCGTTCGACCTGACCAAGGTCTGGCCGCACGCGGACTACCCGCTGGTCGAGTTCGGCAGGCTGGAGCTCAACCGCAACCCCGACAACGTCTTCGCCGAGGTCGAGCAGTCGATCTTCTCGCCGTCGCACTTCGTGCCCGGCATCGGCCCGTCCCCGGACAAGATGCTGCAGGGCCGCCTGTTCGCCTACGCGGACGCCCACCGCTACCGCGTCGGCATCAACGCCGACCACCTGCCGGTCAACCGCCCGCACGCCACCGAGGCGCTCCACAACCACCGGGACGGCTACCTCTACGACGGCCGCCACGGGCGCCGCAAGAACTACGAGCCGAACAGCTTCGGCGGCCCGGTGCAGACCGGCCGTCCGCTGTGGGCGCCGACCGCGGTCGACGGTGCCACCGGCACCCACGAGGCGCCCTCGCACGCCGAGGACAACGACTTCGTGCAGGCCGGCAACCTCTACCGGCTGATGGGCGAGGACGAGAAGCAGCGGCTGGTCGGCAACCTGTCCGGCTTCATCGCCAAGGTCTCCTCCGACCGCGAGGACATCGTCGAGCGGGCGGTCGAGAACTTCCGCAGGGCCGACGCCGACTTCGGCCGGCGGCTGGAGACCGCGGTGCGGGAGCTGCGCAAGCAGCAGTGACGCACCGTGACGCGGGGCCCGGTGAGGGGACCCGCTGAGCAGCGGGCCCCGGGTGCCGCCGGAGAACCGGCACCCGGGGCCCGCACCACGTGCACGGGGACTCTTCGAAGAGTCCCCATCACGTCGACGGCGAAGGAATCAGACGCTCAGACGGCGCAGCGCCTCGTCGTGGAGCAGGCCGTTGGAGGCGACGGCGTCGGCGCCGCCCGGGCCCGGGACGCCGTCCAGACCGGTGAAGCGGCCGCCGGCCTCCTCGACGATGACGCAGTTCGCCGCCATGTCCCACAGCGACAGCTCCGGCTCGGCGGCGATGTCCACCGCGCCCTCGGCGACCATCATGTAGGACCAGAAGTCGCCGTAGGCGCGGGTGCGCCAGCAGGCCCGGGTGAGGTCGAGGAACGGGTCGAGGCGGCCGCGCTCCTCCCAGCCGGTGAGCGAGGAGTAGGAGAAGGAGGCGTCCTCGATCCGCGAGACGCCGGAGACCTGGATCCGGCTCGCCTTGGCGAGGCTGCGGCCGGCGAACGCGCCGAGGTCCTTGGCGGCCCACCAGCGGCGGTTGAGCGCGGGGGCGGAGACGATGCCGACGACGGGGCGCTCCACGCCGTCCGGGCCGTCCTCCAGCAGCGCGATCAGGGTGGCCCAGACCGGGACGCCGCGGATGTAGTTCTTGGTGCCGTCGATCGGGTCGATCACCCAGCGGCGCGGGCCCGAGCCCTGAAGGCCGAACTCCTCGCCGAGCACCGCGTCGCGCGGGCGGGCCCGCTGCAGGACGCTGCGCACCAGCTCCTCGGCGGCCTTGTCGGCGTCGCTGACGGGGGTCAGGTCGGGCTTGGTCTCGACCCGCAGGTCGAGCGCCTTGAAACGCTCCAGGGTGACCGAGTCGGCCGAGTCGGCGAGGACATGGGCGAGTCGGAGGTCGTCGTGGTAGTCGGCCATGGTCGAAACCCTAGCGCGGGCCGGCCCGCGGACGGGCCGATGACCGGCTAGTGGTGGGATCCGGTCAGTTGGAGGCCGATGACGCCCGCGACGACCAGGGAGATCGAGACGAGTTTGAGCACCGAGCTGGACTCGCCGAGGAAGATCATGCCGTAGATCGCGGTGCCGGCGGCGCCGATGCCGGTCCAGACCGCGTAGGCGGGGCCGACCGGGAGGGTCTTCAGGGAGAGGGTCAGCAGGCCGAAGCTGCCGAGGGCGAAGACGCAGAAGCTGATGGTGGGCCAGAGCTTGGTGAAGCCCTCGCTGAGCTTGAGGTTGATCGCGAAGCCGGTCTCCAGCAGGCCGGCCAGGATCACCAGGGCCCATGCCATCGCGTGCTCTCCCTGTCGGTCGGCGGGATCGGTCGGCGGCCGGGCCGTGATCCGGCCCGACCTTCCTATGATCACCACGACAGGGCACTGCGACACCTCGAACGCCGAAACCGGCCGGGCGACGGCGGTCAGTCGCCCTCGCGGGCCTCCTTGCTCGCCAGCAGCCGGCGCAGCGAGTAGAGCCGCGCGGGATCGGCGTGCCCGTCGGCCACCCAGGCGTCCAGTGCGCAGTCCGGCTCGTCGTGGCTGCACGCGCGCGGGCACTCCTCGGTGCCGGGCTCCAGGTCGGGGAAGGCGTGGATGACCCGGGACGGGTCGATGTGCGACAGACCGAAGGAGCGGAAGCCGGGGGTGTCGATCACCCAGCCCGCGTCCAGCGCCTTCCTGGAGCCCGGCTTGGCGCCGGGCGGCGGCGGCAGCCGCAGCGCGAGCGCGGAGACGGTGGTGTGCCGGCCGCGGCCGGTGACGGCGTTGACCCGGCCGGTGGTCCGTTGCCGCTCCGGGACGAGGGCGTTGACCAGGGTGGTCTTGCCGACGCCGGAGTGGCCGATGAACACGGTGCGCAGGCCGCGCAGGTGCTCGCGGACGGCCTCGGCACCGGTCGTCTCCAGCTCGTCGCGGCGGGTGACGACGTACTGGATGCCGAGCGGCGCGTAGGACTCCAGCAGCGGTTCGGCCGGGGCCAGGTCGGCCTTGGTGAGGACGAGCAGCGGCTCCATGCCGGCGTCGTAGGCGGCGACCAGGCAGCGGTCGATCAGCCGGGGCCGGGGCTCCGGGTCGGCCAGCGCGGTGACGATGGCGAGCCGCTCGGCGTTGGCGACCACGATCCGCTCGTAGGGGTCGTCGTCGTCCGCGGTGCGCCGCAGCACCGACGTGCGCTCCTCGACCCGGACGATCCGGGCCAGTGTGTCGGCGTCCCCGGAGAGGTCGCCGACCAGGGAGACGGTGTCCCCGACGACCACGCCCTTGCGGCCCAGCTCGCGGGCCTTCATGGCGACGACCTCGTGCTCCTGCTTCGTCCCCGGGTCGACCAGGCAGGTCAGCCGGCCGCGGTCGACGGTGAGCACCATCGCCTCGGCGGCGTCCTCGTGCTTGGGCCGGATCCGGGTCCGCGGCCGGGAGCCCCGGCGGGCGGGGCGGTTGCGGATGTCGTCCTCGTCGGCGTCCTTGCCGTAGCGGCGCATGTGCCCAGTCCTCCGCTCAGCCGCCCGCCACCGGTCCGGCGAGCAGCTCGTCCCACATGGCGGGGAAGTCCGGCAGCGTCTTGGCGGTGGTGGCCACGTTCTCCACCTGGACGCCGGGCACGGCGAGGCCGATCACCGCGGCGGCGGTGGCCAGCCGGTGGTCCTCGTAGGTGTGGAAGACGCCGCCGGTGAGCTTGCGGGGGCGGATCCGCAGGCCGTCCTCGGTCTCGCTGACGTCGCCGCCGAGGCCGTTGATCTCCTTGGCGAGGGCGGCGAGCCGGTCGGTCTCGTGCAGCCGCAGGTGGGCGATGCCGTAGAGGTGGGACTCGGAGTCGGCGAGGGCGGCGACCGCGGCGATCACCGGGGTGAGCTCGCCGACGTCGTGCAGGTCGGCCTCGATGCCGTGGATCCGGCCGGTGCCGGTGAAGCGCAGGCCCTCGTCGGTGAACGCGCACTCGCCGCCCATCCGGGTGTAGAGGTCGCGCAGCTGGTCGCCGGGCTGGGTGGTGTGCTTCGGCCAGTCACGGACGGTGACCTGGCCGCCGGTGACCAGGGCGGCGGCGAAGAACGGCGCGGCGTTGGAGAGGTCGGGCTCGACGACCAGGTCGCGGCCGAGCAGGGCGCCGGGGGTGACCCGCCAGACGTCCTTCTCGCCGCCGTCCTCGGGGGCGTCGACCTGGACGCCGGCCAGGCGCAGCATGTCGACCGTCATCCGGATGTGCGGCAGCGAGGGCACCGGGCCGCCGACGTGCCGGACCTCGACGCCGTTGTTGTAGCGGGCGCCGGAGAGCAGCAGGGCGGAGACGAACTGGGAGGAGGCGGAGGCGTCGAGCTCGACGGTGCCGCCGTCCAGGGCGCCGGTGCCGTGCACGGTGAGCGGGAAGGTGCCGCGGCCGTCGTCCTCGATCCGGGCGCCGAGCGCGCGCAGGGCGTCGATCACGCCGTGCTGGGGGCGCTCGTGGCTGCGCGGGTCGCCGTCGAAGTGGACCGGGCCGTCGGCGAGGACGGCGAGCGGGGGCAGGAAGCGCATGACCGTGCCGGCGTTGCCGACGTCGACCGAGGCGGGGCCGCGCAGCACGGGGGCGGGGATGACCCGCCAGGCCTCGCCGCCGCCGGTGCCGCCGGTGTCGTTGTTGACCTGCTCCTCGATGGTGACGCCGAGCGCGCGCAGGCCGTCGGCCATCAGCTGGGAGTCGCGGCTGCGCAGCGGGCGGCGCACCCAGCCGGGGCCGTCGGCGAGTGCCGCCAGCACCAGGGCCCGGTTGGTGACCGACTTGGAGCCGGGGATGGTGACGGTGGCGTCCACGGGGGTGGTCGCGACGGGGGCGGGCCACAGGGTCTCGGTCATGGGCCCAAGTCTAGGGGCCGTGGTGGGGCTCGCCCGTTCGCCTCCGATGCGCGGGCCCCGGGCGGGGTGGGGCGGCGCGCGGGGCGGTCAGAGGGGGCGCAGCAGCCAGTTCGCGCCGAGGGCGAGGGCGGCGAGGGCGGTGATGAGGAAGAGGGCGGTCCAGGCGAGGCCGGGGACGCCGGTGAGGCGGGCGAGCTGGTCGGCGTCGGAGCCGTGGCCCTGGCCGTCGCGGCGCTGGCGCTGGAGTTCGAGGACCGGGCGGACGGCGCCGAGCAGCAGGAACCAGGTGCCGAGGTAGGCGAAGCCGGCCTGGACCTCGGGGGAGCCGAACCAGGAGACCAGGAAGAAGGCGCCGCCGGTGAGCAGCACGCTGAGGAAGCCGTAGGCGTTGCGGATGCGCACCAGCAGGGCGAGCAGCAGGGCGATGGCGAGCCAGAGCAGCAGGGTGACGCGGTCGGCGGCGAGCAGGGCGGCGCAGCCGAGGCCGAGCAGGGCGGGGGCGGTGTAGCCGGCGGCGAGGGTGAGGAGCATGCCGGGGCCGGTGGCGCGGCCGTAGGAGAGGGTGAGGCCGGAGGTGTCGGAGTGCAGCCGGATGCCGACGAGCCTGCGGTTGGTGGCGAGGGCGGCGAGGCCGTGGCCGCCCTCGTGGGCGATGGTGACGGCGTTGCGGGCGATCCGCCACAGCGGGCGGACCAGGACGGTGAGCAGGGCGGCTGCGCCGGTGGCGAGGGCGAGCCAGCCGGGCGGGTCGGGCTGGGTGCCGGTGACGGCGGTCCACAGCTCGTCGAGGGTCCTGGCGTCCATGGGTCTCCTCCGTCTCGGTCCGGCCGTTCCTCCTGGGGCGGCAGCCTGCCATGGGGAGGACGGCGGGGCGGGGGCGGGTGGTTCTGGGGAGCGGACGCGGGCCCGGCGGCGGTCCGGGCCGTGGCAAGCTGACGGTATGTGTGGTCGCTTCGCCGCGAGTAGCAGGCCCGAGGACATCGTCGAGCTGTTCGGTGTCCGACAGTGGGATCCGGCCGAGACGCTGGACCCGAGCTGGAACGTCGCGCCGACGCAGAGCGCCTTCGTGGTGCTGGAGCGCCTGGCGAAGGGGGCGGCGCGGCCGGTGCGCCAGCTGCGGGTGCTGCGCTGGGGGCTGGTGCCGCAGTGGGCGAAGTCGCCGGAGACGGCGGTGAAGATGATCAACGCCCGGGCGGACACGGTGCACGAGAAGCCGGCCTACCGGCAGGCGTTCGCCTCGCGCCGGTGCGTGCTGCCGGTGGACGGCTACTACGAGTGGCAGACGGTGCCGGGGGAGCGGGGCAGGGCGCGGAAGAAGCCGTTCTTCGTGTCCCGGGCGGACGGTGCGCCGCTGGCGCTGGCGGGGCTGTACGAGTTCTGGCGCAACCGGGCGGTGCCCTCGGACCACCCGGAGGGCTGGCTGGTGACGTTCACCGTCGTGACGACGGAGGCGGAGGAGCTGCTGGCGCCGATCCACGAGCGGATGCCGCTGTACCTGGACCCGGGGTCGTTCGACGCGTGGCTGGACCCGGGGCTGGACGACAGCGGGTCGCAGGAGCTGCGGCGGCTGCTGATACCGCCGCCGCCGGGCGCGCTGCGGGTGACGCCGGTCTCGCCGGACGTCGGCAGCATCCGCAACGACCACGCCGGGCTGACCGGGCCGTACACCGAGCCCGAGTACGAGACCACCCTGTTCTGACCGCCACCCCCGTCGGAGGACGACAGCCGTGACCGCCGCGAGAACCGCCCCCGTCACCACCGAGCCGGTGCCCACGCCCGCCGGGGAGGCCCGGATCACCCTGCACCCGGCCCCCGCGCCGCGGGCCGTGCTGGCGCTGGGGCACGGCGCCGGCGGCGGGATCGAGGCGCGGGACCTGGCGGCGCTGGCCGCCGCGCTGCCGGCCCGGGGGGTGTCGGTGGCGCTGGTGGAACAGCCCTGGCGGGTGGCGGGGCGCAAGGTGGCGCCGGCGACGAAGACGCTGGACGCGGGGTGGGAGCCGGTGGCCGGGCGGCTGGCCGGGGCGGGCCTGCCGCTGGTGGTGGGCGGGCGCAGCGCCGGGGCGCGGGTGGCCTGCCGGACCGGGGCGGCGAGCGGGGCGGTGGGGGTGGTGGCGCTGGCGTTCCCGCTGCACCCGCCGGGCAGGCCGGAGAAGAGCCGGGCCGGGGAGCTGCTCGGCTCGGGGCTGCCGACGCTGGTGGTGCAGGGGGCGACGGACCCGTTCGGCGCCCCGGCGGAGTTCCCGGAGCTGCCGGCCTCGCACGAGCTGGTGGCGCTGCCGGCCGGCAACCACGGCTTCGAGGTGGCGAAGCGGGCGGCGACGGGGCAGCGGGAGCTGCTGGACCTGCTCGTCTCGGCGGTGGGGGACTGGGTGCTGCGGGTGGTGTGAGCCGGGCCGCCGGGGACCGGGAATGCGGGCGGGGCCCGCGTGGTTGGAACCGTCGTCAGCTGGAGTCCCGTTGGAAGGCAGGGCAGATGGGTTCGATCGCGTGCCCCGAGCGACCGGAAGAGCGCGAGGCCGCGTCGGCGTTCGCTCCTTCCTGGTCGGACTGGCTAGTCGCGGGCGAGAAGCCCGTCAGCCCGATATCCTCCCTTTCGGGGCGGCCCGCGGTGGGCCGTGTCCGTCATGCCGAGGAGGTGGGTCCGGTCGTCGGGACCGAGCACGAGGCCGAGCCGGGCCGGGGCCCGGAGGAGGGTCCGCCCGCGGGCGAGGCGCTCACCGGTGAGGAGCTGGCCGAGGCGATCGGTGAGGACACCTTCCGGGTGTCGGCGGAGGAGACCGAGGAGGCCCGGCGGGAGCGCTTCGAGCGCGACGCCCTGGGCTACCTGGATCCGATGTACTCGGCCGCGCTGCGGATGACCCGCAACCCGGCCGACGCGGAGGACCTCCTCCAGGAGGCGTTCGCGAAGGCGTACGCGTCGTTCCACCAGTTCCGCGAGGGCACCAACCTCAAGGCGTGGCTGTACCGGATCCTCACCAACACCTTCATCAACTCGTACCGCAAGAAGCAGCGGGAGCCGCAGCGCACCGCCGCCGAGGAGATCGAGGACTGGCAGCTGGCCCGGGCCGAGTCGCACATGTCGACGGGTCTGCGCTCGGCGGAGACCCAGGCGCTGGACCACCTCCCGGACAGCGATGTGAAGGACGCCCTCCAGGCCATCCCGGAGGAGTTCCGCATCGCCGTCTATCTCGCGGACGTAGAGGGCTTTGCGTACAAGGAGATCGCGGACATCATGGGTACTCCCATCGGTACGGTGATGTCCCGGCTGCACCGCGGCCGCCGTCAGTTGCGCGGCATGCTGGAGGATTACGCCCGTGAGCGCGGGCTGGTCCCGGCCGGCAGCGGGGCAGGGCAGGAAGCGAAGGGCTCGGGCTCATGAGCTGCGGCGATCCGCACGACACCGAGTGTGGCGAGGTCCTCGACCACCTCTACGAATTCCTCGACAACGAGATGGCCGAGGGCGACTGCGCCAAGCTGCGCGTGCACTTCGAGGAGTGCTCGCCGTGCCTGAAGCAGTACGGACTCGAGCAGGCGATCAAGGCGCTGATCAAGCGTTCCTGCGGCTGCGACGACACCCCGGCGGACCTGCGCGGCAAGGTGCTGGCCAGGATCGACTCGATCCGGGCCGGGCAGCGGTCGGGCGAGGCGGTGGTGGTCGCGGTCGAGACGACCATCGAGGTGCACGCCGAGGCGGCCGGTGAGCCGGCCGGTCCGGGCCGGGCCGCGGAGGCGGCGGCCGGGACCTGACACCGGGTGCGCCGGACGGCGCACGGCGGACCACCTGCGTGCACGGCCCCGGAACGGATGCTTCCGGGGCCTTCGTGTGTCCGCGTCCCCTCCGCCCACGCCCCGTCGTCACTCGATCGAGTGAGTTGGCGGTGTGCCAGCAGCGGCATTGCGCGATCACGCGTCCCGGCGCCGGAGTGGCGTCCTATCCTCCTGACGGACGCTCACCACCGCTCGTCCGCCGCCGCTTCGGCGTGCCCGGGCGGCGGGCGGGCGGTCCGGGACGAACGGGCCGGAGCGGCGCCGGCCGGCACGCGGGGAGGTCGATATCGCTACCGACAGCGCAGACGCGGACCTGCCGCCGGGCGCGGCGCGCTATCTGGTGGCCGTGCCGGTGCTGGCGCTCTGCTGCCTGCTGCCGCTGCTCCCGCTCCCCGCCCCGGCGGCCGCGGCGCACTGGCTGGGCACCCCGGTGGACTGGCCGAAGGTCGGGCTGCTGGCCTTCCTGCACGGCTGCTGGGAGTCGCTCGCCCAGGGCCTGTCGACGCCCTGCCTGCGGCTGGGGCGGCTGCTGCTGCGCCGTCCGCCGCTGCGCGCCCGCAGGCCGGTGCGGCCCGAGGTCAACGCGTTCTTCCCGGTGCTGTTCGCCGGGGTGCTGATGCTTCCGCCGTCCGCCGCCGCGCTGGTCGCCGTCCCGGCGGCGCTGCTCGGGGCGGGGGCGGCGGTGGACGGCCGGCGGCGGCAGGCGTGGAACGGCGCGCAGCTCGCGCTGTCCGCCTTCGCGGCCTCGGCGGTGTTCCACCTGCTGGCCGGGCCGCAGCTGCTGCTCGGCTCCCGCTTCCCCGCGGCGCTGCTGCCCGCGTTCGCCGCGCTCGGCGCGTTCTGCCTGGTCAACGGCGCCCTGGTGGGCGGGATGCGGCTGCTGGCGGAGGGCCGGCGGCCGGCCGGGCTGCTGCGCGGGGCCTGCGCCGAGCCGCAGTCGCCGGGGGTGCCGGTGCTGGTGCACGCGGCGGGCGGGCTGATGCTCGCCGTGCTGTGGCAGGGGCCGTACGGCGCGTTCGCGGCGCTGCTGGCGCTGCTGCCGCTGTCCATCTCGGCGTGGGTGTTCGCCCAGGGGCACCGGGAGCGCGACGCCCACCAGGCGACCGTCCAGGCGCTGGTGCAGGCGGTGGAGATCAAGGACGCCTACACCCGGGGGCACAGCGAACGGGTCGGCCGGGCGGCGGTGCTGATCGCCGATCAGCTGGGCATGGAGGCCGAGCGGCTGCGCACCCTGCGGTACGCGGGCATCCTGCACGACGTCGGCAAGCTCGGCGTGGCCACCGAACTGCTGCGCAGAAACGGTCCCCTCACCGAGGCGGAGCGCCGGGCCGTCGAGGTGCACCCGGTGCACGGCTACGAGCTGGTGCGCGGGATCGCCTTCCTCGGCGAGGCGCACGCCGGGATCCTGCACCACCACGAGCGGGTGGACGGCCGCGGCTACCCGGCCGGGCTGGCCGGTGAGCAGATCCCCGAGTTCGCCAGGATCATCTCGGTCGCCGACGCCTTCGACTCGATGACCTCCACCCGCTCCTACCGGCGCGGCCGTCCGGTCGGCGAGGCGGTGGCGGAACTGGAACGCTGCTCGGGCAGCCAGTTCGACCCGCTGATGGTGCGGGCGCTGGTGGCCGCGCTGGCCGTGCACGACTGGCAGCCGGTGCTGCCGTCGTCCCCGGACTGCATCAAGGGGGTGCCGGACATCCCCCTCGGCGTCCCCGAACCGGCCCGGGCGGCCCCGGCGGCTCCGGTGGCCCCGGCCCCGGGCGGGGTGCCCGGGCAGGGCGGTGGCGGCGGCGTGCCGACGGCCGGGGCGTCATGAGCGCGCGGCGGGGTGCCCGGTGGAACGCCCGGCGGGGCGCGTCGGCTTCGCCGGACGGCGCGCGGCGGGTGTCGGGCGCCGGGCGCGCGGATGCGCAGCGGGCTTGCACCGGCGCGGTGTGCGCGGTGCACGGGGCGGCGCTGGCGCTGCTGGCGGCCTCCTTCGGGGCGGTGGCGGTGCGCGGTCCGGCCCAGCCAGGGGTGGCGCTGGCGTTCACCGCGCTGATCGCGCTCGGCGAGTGCGTGCGGATCACTCTTCCGGGCGACCGCGAGCAGGCGCCGATCGGGGCGGCGGGGGCGCTGGCGTACGCGCTGCTCGGGCCGCTGCGCGGACTGCCGGCCGGGCCCGGGGTGCTCCAGGTGGTGGCGGTGACCGGCGCGGGGCTGCTGCTGGCGCTGCTGCCCGGGGCGGTGCGGGCGGCCGCGGCGCGGGCGGGCCGGGTGCGCGGAGCCGGGCCGCCCGCGCCGTGGCACGAGCGGGCCCGGCGCGACGGCGCGGCGCGGCGGCTGCTCGGGGCGGGGTTCGCGGCCGTGGTGTTCCAGCCGCTCTACAACAGCGGCGTGGTGGACCGGTTCTCCGCCGACGGCCCGGCGTACGGCGCCTTCCTGACGGCGGTGGCCGCGCTGGCCGTGCTGTGCGACGCGGTGCTGGCGGCGCTGCTGCGGCGGGCCCGCAGCGGGCTGCGCTTCCCGGCCGGGCTGGAGGACGAGCTGCGCTCGCTGTTCGGGATCGGCACCGCGATCGCCGCCACCGGCATGCTGGTCAGCCTGGCCGCCGGGGAGGTGGGGCTGTGGGCGCTGCCGCTGTTCTGCGCGCCGCTGCTGCTGGCGCAGGTGTCGTTCCGGCGGGCGGCGGCGGCGCGGGCCACCACCGGGCAGACCATCGCCAGCCTGGCCATGGCCACCGAGGTGGCCGGGTACACCCCGCCGGGGCACGCCCGCCGGGTCGCCGACACGGCGTGCGCGGTGGGCCGTGAGCTGGGGCTCGGCACCCGTGAGCTGGCCCTGCTGGAGTACGCGGCGCTGATGCACGACGTCGGGCAGCTGTCGCTGGTGGAGCCGGTGCCGGGCGGGGCGACGGCGCTGCTGCCGGACGAGGAGCAGCAGCGGATCGCCCGGCTGGGCAGCGAGGTGATCCGGCGCACCGGGGTGCCGCGCCGGGTGGCCGAGCAGGTCGCCCGGCTGGCCGACCCGTTCCCCGGTCCGGACGGCGGCGGGCGGGGGGTGCCGCTGGCGGCGCGGATCATCCGGGTGGCGAACGCCCACGACGACCTGCTGACGGCGGCCCGCGGGCGCGGGGTGGGGGAGGCGGTGGGCCGGCTGGAGGTGCTGGAGGCGCTGCGGCTGGGCCGGGGCCGGGTGTACGACGCCCGGGTGGTGGACGCGCTGGTACGGGTGCGCGGCTGACCGCGCTCCGGTGCTCGCGACCCGGCCGCGGCGGCCGGTTCCGGGGGCCCGCGGGGGCGTCCGGGGTTGAGGCGGCCGGGCCGGGCGGGCAGGCTGGGGGAGGGGCCGGAAACGGGCCGGGACGGAACCGGGCAACCCCGGCGGCGGGGAGCGCGGGCGGCGGCCGTCGTGGTTGGATGCGGTCGTAGCGTGGAAAACCGACCCGGAGCACCGGGCCCGTGACGCGGGAGCGGTCACGGGACTTGAGCGGACGACGACGGCAGGGACGAACGTGAGGATCTTCCACCGGGCACGGCACCGGCCGTCCGCCACCTGGCGGCAGACGACCGACCGGGCTTTCACGTTGATCGGTGACGGCCGGTACGAGGACGCCGGCGCCCTGCTGGTGATGGCGGCCGACCTGGAGCCGTGGTTGTCGGACTCCTGGTTCAACCTGGCGCTGCTGCACAAGTTCCGCCGCGACTGGGAGCAGGCCAGGGCGGCCGGGCTGCGGGCGGTGGCGCTGCTGGACCGCGAGCAGGGCGCCCCGGACTGGTGGAACCTCGGCATCACCGCGACCGCGTTGCAGGACTGGCCGCTGGCCCGGCGGGCCTGGCAGGCGTACGGGCTGAAGCTGCCCGGCGGCCAGGGCGCGCAGGGGGACGGGCCGGTCAGCCTGGACCTCGGGACGACGCCGGTGCGGCTCTCCCCGGACGGCGAGTCCGAGGTGGTGTGGGGCCGGCGGCTGGACCCGGCCCGGATCGAGGTGCTGTCGATCCCGCTGCCGTCCTCCGGCAGACGCTGGGGCGAGGTGGTGCTGCACGACGGCGCCCCGCACGGCGAGCGGGTGACCGACGGGGTCGCCTACCCGGTGTTCGACGAGATCGAGCTGTGGGCGCCGTCCCCGGTGCCGACGTACGTGGTGCTGCTGCAGGCGGCGACCGAGGCGGACCGGGACGCGCTGGAGCGGCTGGTCGCGGACGCCGGCTACGCGGCGGAGGACTGGACGTCCTCGGTGCGGCTGCTGTGCCGGGCCTGTTCGGAGAGCCGGATGGCCTCGGACGACGGGCACACCGCCCACCACGACCCGCACGACGACGGGGACGCCGCGCACCCCGGCCACCTGAGCCACCTGAGCCCCGGGGTGGGCGGGATGTCCTGGCTGGCCGAGCGCGAGTGCGGGATCGCCGCCCCGGCGCACCTGGTGCGGGTGCTGCTGGACCGCTGGGCCGCGGCGTCGCCGGGAACCCGGGCGTACCGGGATCTCGAAGAGGTCTGCTGAGCGCGCTGAGTACCCTGGTGCGGTACGCGTAGGCCTATGGAAGCGGAAGACATGGCGGAGCAGGACCAGCACGAGCACGACGAGACCCCGAAGGTGGTCGGCGAGGAGCCCGACCTCTCCAAGGGCACGGCGCGCCCGATCACCGTCTACGGCAACCCCGTGCTGCACCGCGAGGTGAAGGACGTGACGGCCTTCGACGGCGAGCTGTCCGCGCTGATCGACGACATGTTCCAGTCGATGTACGCGGCGGAGGGTGTGGGCCTGGCCGCCAACCAGATCGGCGTGGACCTGAAGGTCTTCGTCTACGACTGCCCGGACGACGAGGGCGTGCGCCACATCGGCCATGTGATCAACCCGGTGCTGGAGGAGTTCCCGAAGGACCGCCAGCGGGTGCTGGACGACGGCAACGAGGGCTGCCTGTCGGTGCCGACCGCCTACGCCGAGCTGCCGCGCCCGGACTACGCGGCGGTGACCGGCCAGGACAAGGACGGCAACCCGGTCCGGGTCGAGGGCACCGGCTTCTTCGCCCGCTGCCTCCAGCACGAGACCGACCACCTGTACGGGTTCCTCTACATCGACAAGCTGTCGAAGCGGGACCGCAAGGACGCCCTGAAGCAGATGGCCGAGGGCACGGCGCGTTACGCGACCGTCCCGAACGAGTAGCGGCCGGGCGGTTGTTGACGGAGGGCCGGTGCGCAGCAGCGCACCGGCCCTCCGTCGGTTCCCGGCCCTCGGCCGCTGTCAGCCGCGGGCCCGGGCGGTGGAGTCGCGGGCGACCAGGACGGGGGTGAACAGGTAGTCCCTGGCCCGGCCGCCGTGGCCCTCCAGTCGGCGCCAGAGGGCGTCGGCGACGGCGGCGGCCATCTCGTCGATCGGCTGGCGGACGGTGGTGAGCGGCGGGTCGCTGTGGGCGGCGAGCTGGCAGTCGTCGTAGCCGATCACCGAGAGGTCGCCGGGGACGGTGAGGCCGGCCTCGCGGGCGGCCCGGACCACGCCGAGGGCCATCAGGTCGCTGCCGGCGATGACGGCGGTGACGTCCGCGTCGAGCAGTTGGCGGGCGGCGGCCGCACCGCCGGCGATCGAGTAGGCGGACTCGGCGTACCAGTCGGCGGGGGGCTCCTCGCCGAGCAGTTCGCGCATCGCGCGCCGGTAGCCGTCCAGCCGGTTGAGCGAGGGGCGCAGATAGCCCTGGCCGCCGGCCAGGCCGATCCTGCGGTGGCCGAGTTCGCGCAGGTGGGCGACGGCGATCTTGGCGCCGAGCGCCTCGTCGGTGGCGACGGTGGGGACGGCGAGGCCCTCCACCCGGCCGCTGACCAGCACCATCGGGATGCCGCGTTCGTGCAGCAGCCGGTAGAAGCCGTGGTCGGCGTCGGGGTTGGCGTGCCGTCCGGAGACCAGGACCAGGCCGGAGACGCCCTTGCGGAGCAGGATGTCGATGTAGCCGAGTTCGGCGGTGCCCTGGCGGGTGGAGGTGCCGACCACGGCGGTGAGGCCGTGCTTGGCGAGCTGCACCTCGACGGCGGAGGCGAGCAGCGGGAAGACCGGGTTGTCGAGCTCGGGGACGATGATGCCGATCAGCGCGCCCTGGTGCGGGTCGTAGCCCTGGTCGGGCTGCCAGCCGAGCTCCCGCATGGCCTCGGCGACCTTCACCTTGGTGTCGTCGGAGACGCCCGGCCGGTCGTTGATCACCCTGCTCACCGAGGCGGCGCTGACGCCTGCCCGGGCGGCGATGTCGCGCAGTGACGGGCCGCTCAATTGGTCCTCCGGTCTGGTCTGGCCTGCATCCTACAAAGCCCGGCGCGGCGGGTCGCACACCAGGATGAAACAATCTTAGCAACGTATTGCGCAACAGTTTCATCGTCGTTACGGTTCCCTCGTCGGCCCCGGAAAGCGGAATGCCGGCATCCGTTAACCTGTGCACCCGCCCCGAGGAGCCCCATGGACCCGGCCAGCAGCCACCGCCTCGCCGCCCGCCACCAGCCGCACCACGACGGGTCCGCGCGCTACGTCGGCGACCTCGCCCCGCGCCTCGGGCAGCACGTCGACCTGCTGGTGCGGGTGCCCGCGGGACAGGACGTCGAGCGGGTGTTCCTGCGCTCCGTCCCGGACGGCGAGCCGCACTTCACGGCCGCCGCCGTCGACCGCGTCGACGACACCGGGGCCACCTGGTGGCGGGCCGCCCTGGAGATGGTCAACCCGGAGATGAACTACCGGTTCTGGCTGCACACCCCGGACGGCGGGCGCTGGCTCACCGCCGCAGGCCTGCACGACCACGACCTGCCCGACGCCACCGACTTCCGCCTCACCACCCACCCCGCCCCGCCAACCTGGGCCGCCGGCGCGGTGGTCTACCAGATCTTCCCGGACCGCTACCACCGCTCCGGCGACTCCCCGCTCGCCGCCTGGGCCCGCCCCGCCGACTGGGACACCCCGCTGCACACCGGCGACGCCGAGGCCCTCCAGCAGATGTACGGCGGCGACCTCTGGGGCGTGGTGCGCAAGATCGACCACATCCAGCGGCTCGGCGCCACGGTGATCTACCTGACCCCGTTCTTCGAGGGCCGCTCCAACCACCGCTACGACGCCGTCTCCTTCGACCGGGTCGACCCCGCGCTCGGCGGCGACGAGGCGCTGATCGCCCTCACCACCGAGGCGCACCGGCGCGGCATCAAGGTGATCGGCGACATCACCCTCAACCACTCCGGCGACCGGCACGACTGGTTCCGCGCCGCCCGGGCCGACCCGCGGAGCCCCGAGGCCGGCTTCTACTTCTTCGGCGAAGGCGGCCCGGACGACTACGCGACCTTCCTCGGCGTGCGCACCCTGCCGACCTTCGACCACCGCTCCGCCGAACTGCGCCGCCGCCTCTACGAGGGCCCCGACTCGGTGATCGCCAAGTACCTCGGCGCACCCTTCCACCTGGACGGCTGGCGGGTCGACGTGGCCCAGATGGCCGGCCGCCGCGGCGACGTCGAGCTCAACCGCCTGGTCGCCACCACCGCCGCCGCCACCGTCCGGGCCGCCAACCCCGACGCCGTCCTGCTCGCCGAGCACCAGCACGACGCCTCGCTCGCCCTGGCCGGCGACGGCTGGCAGGGCACCATGAGCTACGCCGGCTTCACCCGCCCGGTCTGGAGCTGGCTCGTCGAGAAGCACGACCAGAAGGACTTCTGGGCCGTCCCCGGCCCGATCCCCGACTACGACGGCGCCCGGCTGCGCGCCACCATGACGGCCTTCGGTGCCGCGCTGCCCTGGCGCAGCCGCGCCCACAACCTGACCCTGCTGGACTCGCACGACACCGCCCGGTTCCGCACCTTCGCCGGTCCGGAGCGCCAACTGCTCGGCGCGGCCCTGCTGTTCACCCTGCCCGGCATCCCCATGGTGTTCTCCGGCGACGAGGTCGGCGTGCTGGGCGAGGGCCTGGAGGAGGGGCGCAAGCCGTTCCCCTGGGACGAGTCCGCCTGGGACCAGCACACCTGGCGCACCTACCGCGACCTGGTCCGGCTGCGCCGCGGCCACAGCGCGCTGACCGGCGGCGGGCTGCGCTGGCTGATCGCCGAGGGCGACGTCCTGCTGTTCGAGCGGGAGGACGAGCGGGAGCGGATCCTGGTGCAGATCAGCCGGGCCGACCACCCACCGGTGGCCGGCGAGTGGCACGCCACCCACCTGCTCGGCGGGCCGCAGCTGGTCCCCGGCCGCGACCTGCCCTGCGAGGGCCCGGCCGTGCACGTCTGGTCGGTGGCCCGATGAGCGCGACCACCGTGCGCCGCGGCCGGATCGAACGGATCCCCGCCTTCCGCTCCGAACTGCTCGGCAACGAACGGGACCTGCTGGTCCACCTGCCGCCCGGCTACGACGACCGGCCGGACGCCCACTACCCGGTGCTCTACCTCCACGACGGCGGGCAGGTCTTCGACCAGGGACAGCAGCCCACCTGGGCGGTGGACCGGACGCTGGAGGCGCTCTACGCCGAGGGCCTGGTCCCGGAGCTGATCGCGGTCGCCGTGCCCAACGCCGGCGCCGACCGGGGCGTGGAGTACTCGCACGTCGCCGAGTACTGGCGCACCCCCGGCACCCCGCTGAAGGGCCACCGCTACGAGGCCTTCCTGACCGACGAGGTCAAGCCGTTCGTCGACGCCCGCTACCGCACCAGGACCGGCCCGGAGCACACCGCGCTGATGGGCTCCTCGATGGGCGGCCTGGTCACCTACCACATCGCCTTCCGCCGCCCCGAGGTCTTCGGCCTGGCCGCCGTCCTCTCCCCGTTCCTCACCCACGTCGATCCGGACGACCTCGGCGAGAAGGTGGTGCACGAGCACTACCGGCGGCGCGGGCCGCGGCGGATCTGGCTGGACATCGGCGGCCGGGAGGGGCTGATCATGGCCCGGCCCGCCCGCGAACTGGCCGCCCGACTGGTCGACGAGGCCGGCTACACCTCCGGCGCCGACCTGCTCTACTACGAGGACCCGGACGCGCCGCACCACGAGAACGCCTGGCGCCCGCGCGCCCGGCACGCGCTGCTCCACCTGTTCGGCGCGCCCTCGCCGGTGCGCGCCCTCACCGTCGAGCCCGAGATCACGCTCGCGCCCGGGGAGACCTGGAGCGCCGTCAACCCGGTCGCGGACCGCGCCGACGGCGTCCGGTACACCGCGCTGGAGGCCGGCTACCGGGTCGAGCACCCCGAGGTGGCGGCCGTCTCGCCGCACGGCGGGCTGCTGCCGCTCACCGCCGGGCGCACGGCGGTCACCGTCCGGGCGCACGGGCTGGCCGGGCGCACCGAGGTCGCCGTCGACCCGGAGCTGCCCGCCCACCCGGTCCTGGAGGTCACCGTGACCGTCCCGCCCGGAACCCCCGACGACGCCCCCGTGATGTTCGGCCCGCTGCCCTGCGCCCCGGCCGGCCCGGGGCGGTTCCGCGGCCGGATCGCCGTCCCGCGCGGCACCGGTTTCGACGGCGGCGTCTCGCGCGGCTGGGGCCTGGACGCCGTCGACGCCGACGGCCGGCGGGTGCTGCACCCGCTGCGGGTCGACCGCGACACCCGGCTCGACCTCACCGTCGAGCGCTGGCACCGGCCGGCCGACGGCATCTGACCCGCCCCCTCCCGACGACGGCCCACCCCCCGCACCCCTCCCGGACGAAGGAGTCTCGGACCATGCGCCACCGGATCACCCGCCACCGGACCATCCACCGCAGAACCGCCGCGCTCGGCCTGCTCGCCCTGCTGGTCACGGCCTGCGGCGGCACCTCCCCCTCGGCCGGCCCCGCGTCCGCCGGCACCGCCGCCGCGGACGGGCCGACGACCGCCCCGCCGATCGGCGCCGCGGAGGGCGACCTGGTGATCTGGGCCCAGACCCAGCAGGCCGCCGCCCTGCAGCCGCTCGCCGAACGCTTCGGCAAGGAGCACGGCGTCAAGGTCACCGTCGCCCCGCAGTCCGTCAACACCCAGCAGGCCTACGTCACGGCCACCAACGCGGGCAAGGGCCCCGACCTCGTCGTCGGCGCCTCCGACTGGCTCGGCAACCTGGTGCAGAACGGCACGGTCGCCCCCGTCCCGCTGACCGCGCAGCAGAAGGCGCTGTTCCAGCCCGCCGCCCTGGCCGCCGTCGCCCAGGACGGCCAGCAGTACGGCCTGCCGTACGCGACCGAGACCCTGGTGCTGTTCCGCAACACCGAACTGGCCCCGGCCGCGCCCGCCACCTTCGAGGACCTCGCCACCGCCGCCGCCGAGGCCGTCCGCTCCGGCAAGGCGGAGGTCCCGCTGGCGCTGCCGGTCGGCCAGCAGGGCAACGCCTACGCCCTGCAGCCGCTGTTCACCTCGGCCGGCGGCTACCTGTTCGGCGCCAAGCCGGACGGCGGCTGGGACACCGCGGACCTCGGGGTCGGCGGCCCGGGCTCGATCGCGGCCGGCGAGCTGTTCAAGCAGCACGGGGAGAAGGGCACCGGACTCCTCAACCGCTCGGTCGACACCAACGCCATCTCGCTGTTCACCGGACGCAAGTCGCCGTACCTGGTGGCCGGGCCGTGGGCGCTCGGCCAGGTCAAGCAGGCCGGCCTGCCGTACGCCATCTCCCCGGTGCCCGGCTGGGCCGGCAAGGGACCGGCCCGCCCCTTCATCGGCGTCCAGGCCTTCTACCTCTCCGCCAAGACGAAGAACCAGCCGCTCGCCCAGGAGTTCCTGCTGCGCGCCATCGGCTCGGAGGAGGGCCAGCTGGCGCTCTACCAGGCCTCGCCGGAGCCGCCCGCGCTGAGCTCCGCCCTCGCCAAGGTCACCGCCGGCGACCCGGACATCGGCGCCTTCGCGGCCGCGGGCGAGGCCGGGCAGCCGCTGCCGACCATCCCCGCGATGAACGCGATCTGGGGCCCGCTCGGCCAGGCCGAGGCGAGCATCGTCGCCGGCGCCGACCCGGCCGAGACCATGCGCCAGGCCGGCGAGGCCATCCGCGCCGCCCTCGGCACCGGCCACTGACACCCCCGGCGCCCCGCGCCCCTCCCGGACGGACCAGGGACCATCCCCATGACCTCCCCCACCCTTCAAGGCAGCAGGCGCCCGGCCGCCCCCGCCGCCGGGCCCCCGGGGCGCCGGCCCCGCCGGGCCGGTGCCCTGACCGCGCAGCTGGTGAAGATCGCCCTGCTGTCCGGGGTCACCGCACTCGCCCTCTTCGCCGCGCCCAAGCTCTACCAGGACGGCCACTGGGCCGGCCTCGGCGTCCTCGCCGCGGGCACCGGCGCGACCTTCTGGGTCTACCTCTCGCCGCGCCGGCTCGCCGCCAAGTACCTGCTGCCAGCCACCGTGCTCTTCCTGGCCTTCGTGGTCTACCCCGTGCTCCACATCGTCGCCGTCTCCTTCACCGACTACGGCGACGGACACCTGCTCACCAAGGAGCAGGCCGTCCGCACCCTGGTCGACAACTCCGTGGAACCCGTCCCCGACGGCGCCTCCTACACGCTCACCGTCGCCACCGAGGCGGCCGGCGGCCCGCTCGTCCTGCTGCTCACCGACCCGGCGACCGGCCGGACCGAGGCCGGCACCGCACGCGGCCTGGCCCCCGCCCCGGCCGGGACGGCGACCGCCCCCGACGGCCGGGTGACCGCGGCACCGGGCCTGCGGATCCTCACCATCGGCCAGGTCAACGCCCGGGCCCAGGAGCTGAAGGAGCTGCGGGTCCCGGTGGACGGCGGCTTCGTGATCGGCCAGGGACTCTCCTCGGCCACCACCGCCCGGCCCACCCTGACGTACGACGGCCGGGCCGACACCCTCACCGACTCCCGCGGCGGCACCGTCTACCGCGCCGAGGACGGCCGCTTCACCGCCACCGACGGCTCCGGGCGGACCCTGCCCACGGGCTGGCAGCGCACCGTCGGCTTCGCCAACTTCACCGCCGTGCTCACCAGTCCGGCCGTCCGCGGCCCCTTCCTCTCCGTGCTCGCCTGGACCTTCGGCTTCGCCGCGCTCTCCACCGGCGCCTCCTTCGCGCTGGGCCTCGGCCTCGCCTTCACCCTGCACCACCCCCGGCTGCGCGGTCAGCGGGCCTACCGCTCGCTCCTGCTGCTGCCGTACGCGATGCCCGCGTTCATCGGCATCCTGATCTGGCAGAGCATGTACAACCGGGACTTCGGGCTGCTCAACCAGCTGCTGCACACCCGGATCGACTGGCTCGGCGACGTGTGGAGCGCGCGCTTCGCGGTCGTCCTGACCAGTCTGTGGCTCGGCTTCCCCAACATGCTGCTCATCTGCACCGGGGTGCTGCAGTCGATGCCCGCCGAACTGAACGAGTCCGCGCGGATCGACGGCGCGGGCCCGTGGACGGCCTTCCGGGCGGTGACCTTCCCGCTGCTGCTGGTGGCCGCCTCGCCGGTGCTGATCTCCTCCTTCGCCTTCAACTTCAACAACTTCAACGCCGTCCAACTGCTCACCGGCGGAGGCCCGTTCGACGGCGCGGGCGGCACGGCCGGCGCCACCGACATCCTGATCAGCTACACCTACCGGGTGGCCTTCGGCGGGCAGGGCGCCCAGTACGGCTTCGCCGCCGCCCTGTCGATCCTCATCTTCCTGCTGGTCGGCCTGATCACCCTGGTGGGCTACCGCCGCACCCGCGCCCTGGAGGAGCTGAACGCATGACCACCACCACGACTGCCCCGGCCGTCCGATGGCTGCGCCGGTTCGGCTGGCGGCACCTGGTCGCCCTCCTCGCCGTCGGCTTCGCGCTGTTCCCGCTGCTGTTCGTGTTCTCCGCCGCGCTCAACCCGCTCGGCACCCTGCAGTCCTCCACGCTGGTGCCGGAGCACGCCTCGTTCGCCAACTTCACTGCGCTGTTCACCGACGAGCAGTACCCGTTCGGCCGCTGGCTGGCCAACACGGCGCTGATCTGCGGCAGCTTCGCCGTCCTCAACGTGCTGCTCGGGGTCTGCTCGGCGTACGCGTTCTCCCGCTTCCGCTTCCGGGGTCGGCGGGTGGGACTGCTCACCGTCCTGCTGGCGCAGATGTTCCCGCAGTTCCTCGCGGTCGTCTCGCTCTACTTGCTGTTCGCCGGGATCGGCGACGTCCTGCCCGCGATCGGCCTGGACACGCCCTGGGGGCTGCTCCTGGTCTACCTCGGCGGGGCGATGGGCGTGAACACCTGGCTGATGAAGGGGTACCTGGACACCATCCCGAAGGAGATCGACGAGGCCGCCAAGGTGGACGGGGCCGGGCACGCGCAGATCTTCTTCCGGATCATCCTGCCGCTGGCCGCGCCGATGCTGGTGGTGGTCGGGATCCTCTCGCTGACCACCGCGCTCAACGACGTCATCCTGGCCGGCATCTTCCTGACCTCCAACGAGTCCAAGACGGTGGCGGTCGGCCTCTACGGGATCATCTCCGGCCAGCAGGACCAGAACTACGGCCTCTTCGCGGCCGGGGCGCTGGTGACCTCGCTGCCGGTGATCGTGGTCTACCAGTTCCTCCAGCGCTACCTCGCCCAGGGGCTCACCGCCGGCTCCGTCAAGGGCTGAGCCGGCGGCGGGCCCGCGGCGTCAGGCGACGAACAGCCACTCCGGGCCGTAGGTGAAGTGGGGGTTGGCGGGGAGCTTGACGGCGTTGATCTTCTGGGCGGTGCGGCGCAGGTCGCCCATCAGGCCGATGGCCGGGAAGATGTCCTCCCCGCCGGGGCCCCACGCCGCCTCCAGGGCGCGCAGCATGTCGCTGTAGTCCTGGTTGAAGGTGCGCAGGAGTTCGGCGGTGGCCGCGTCGGGCTCGTTGCCGGGCGAGTTGGCCCAGCCGCCCTGGGGGACGCGGGCGACCGGGAAGGTGTCCGGCAGCGGCACGTCGGGGCCGACGAAGTCGAACTTCCCGGTCTGCGGGTCCTGGATGAATTTCTTGCCGACGGCGATCTCCTTGAAGGCGTAGTAGTGGGCGAGTTCACCCGGGGCGCCGGGGAAGGGGTTCTCCGGTGAGGCGGTGGTGCCCTCGCCCTGGGCCTGGATGATGTGGATGGCGCTCAGGACGTCGCCGAGGGCGTTCATCGGGACGATGTCGTTGCCGGCCCCGTGGCTGGAGCCGAGCGGGAACTCCACCTGCCGCTCGCCGGTGAGCAGATGGGCGAACTTGGGGAAGACGTCGGCGATCCGCTGGTAGAAGGCGCCGATGGTGTTGCCGTCCGCCGCGAAGCCGAGCGGGAACTCCGGCTTCTCGATGGCGGCGAACAGCTCGGCGGACTCCCGGGTCAGCCCGCTGAGGAACACCTCCAGACCGGGGTTGACCCCACCGGGCAGCTCCCCGGGGTACTTCGGCACGGTGAGCGGATCGGTGAGGACGACGGTGCCGCCGATGCTGGTGAGCATGTTGCACACCAGCCCGAAGTGCGACATCTCGTCGAACACGATCTCCCGGAAGGTGTGCCGCACCGGCTTGCTGTTGTCCGGATCGGTGATCGACCACAGCGCGGTCGCGTACGGCGGGATCGTCGACAGCTCCAGCATGATGGCGCGCTGCAGCGCGTCCTTCAGTTCCTGCTCGCTCCAGTCGTCCTCGGCCATGCTCATCAGCCGGACGATCTCGTCGGCCTCGTAGTCCAGCACCCTGCTCATACCGTGTCCCCTTCCGATCGGTCGTGGCCGGACCGTATTCGGGAACGCATCACCTACAGCCCCATCCCGCCCCACCACCCCCCGATTTCACCCGGACGCCCCCACCCGCCCCGCCCGCACCACCTGCACCACCCGCCCCGCCGGGCCAGGAGGGGGAAGAGCACGCCCCTTGCCCGGATCAGGGGTGTAGGGAAGGCTTTCGGTCTGCCGGGCCGTGCCACAGCTGGGCTTCGTCCCGCTGCCGGCGAACTGCGGTGCGGTCGGCCAGATGTGGGTCTCCGCAGACCACGCCGGACCACCCCTGCTCACTGCCCGACCGGATCCCGGAAGACCGATGATCGAAGCGATTCTCTCCTCAGCTCCAGCTCTCTTCCCCGTCTTCGCCGCGCTCGGCCTGGTTCTCGGAAGCCTGGCGTTATGGCAAGCCCGGCCCAGGCAGTGGCCGGTGGTCGCCGCAGTGCTCTGGGGGCTGTCGCTGGCGGGAGAGGTCGCGGCGACGCTCACGCCGACCAGCTCCGGGTCGTCAGGGAAGCCGACGTGTTCGATCGGTACCGGGGTGTGGGAGACGGCCGCCACTCCGCAGGGACTGATGAACATCGCCCTGTACGTGCCGCTCGCCTTCTTCGCCACGCTGGTCCTGCGTCGGCCGCTGACCGTACTCGCGGCGTGCGCGGTGCTCTCCGCCGTGACCGAGGTCGGCCAGACCATGCTGGGAACCGGCCGCTCCTGCGACGCCGCGGATCTCGTCGACAATGGTGCCGGCGCGCTCATCGGCACGGTGGCCGCGGTCGTCTGGTTGTGGCTCCGCCGCCACAAGCCGCTGTTCGGACGTCGGGACGTCCTCCACGGCCTCGCCACAACCGGCACCGGCCTCGCCGCCGTCACGGCCGCCATCTGGCTGTTCGTACCGCTCCATCACGACGCGGCAGGCTTCAACGCACACGCCGCGGCCGAGGATACCGAGACGCCCCAGCGCATCGCCGCTCAGCTCTTCGGTCCCGGAACCTTGTTGCAGACCACCCACGTGGCGACCATCCCCGAGGAGCCCTCCCAGTCGATCCTCGACGCCACCACCGACCGCGGCCGGTTCCGGATCGAGTGGCCCGCCGGGCGCCTTCTCCTCAGTGCCTCGGCCAACAGCCAGATCGACCCCGGGCCGCTCACCCGGGACCAAGTCCTCAAGGTCGGCACCGACTTCGCGACGACCTGGTTCTTGGACCTCACGCGGGCCCTGACACCGACCCTGACCTCCACGGACACGGCGGGCGGCGCCTACCTGCTCACCTACCGCCGGTACAACGCCGACAACGTCCTGATGCCCATGCGCGTGGACATCACCGTTTCCACCTCCGGCCGGGTCATGGCGTCCTCCGCGCGGTGGGACACCGACCCCCAGTTGCCGCACCCCACCGTCACCGCCGACACGGCCAAGCGCCGGGCAGCCGCCGCCGTGCCGGGATCCCGCGCGGACACCACCTTCCTCCTGGCGAAGCAGATCGACGGACAGTGGCGGCCCTGCTGGGCGGTCAACCTCATCAAGCCGGGCGAGACCCAGAGCTCGGGCACGGTCGAGTTCATCGACGCCGTCACCGGGCAGTCCACGGCACACCAGGGGTGAGTGCGCCGACCGCCGAGTCCGGCGAGGCCATCGCACGCTCGTCGGCACGCGCGACGAGACGGTGTCGGGACGGCTTTGGCTCGCACACGTTGTGCGTGCCCCGCACGCGCCGTGCGTCCATACCGGGTTCGTCTGTTCCGGCAGGGCGGCGGTCCCTAGCGTCGTTCATGTGGTCAGCGGGCCCGGCTCTCCGGTACCCCGTTCCAGGCCACCGCTGCCCCGCCCGCACAGGCGGCCGGGGCAGCGTCCACACCACTCGACGCCATCGAGAGGAGCACCACATGACCGTCATGTCGACCGAGCCGGAGTACCGGAGCGACCCTGTCCGACATGCCTCAACTTCCGCGCCGAGGCCATTGGTTGCCACTAGGGTGACGGCAGGTCGAGAGTCGGAGGGTGCTGCCCGCCGGGCCAAGCTCGCAGCGTGACGTCAAGCCGTTGCGGAAATCAGGGGGCTACCGGCGGTATGACGCCTTCACGTCATGCTCCAGGACCCCGCGCGGAGCGCAGGAACCAAGATCCGGAACTCAGAAGGCAACCCCTGTGGAGGTAGGCCGTGTTCAGCACCGTTCGTACCGTGATGACCTTCGCCGTGGATCCCGAGGCGTCGGCCCGGTGGTGGGGTGAGCTCCTGGACGTCCTCGTGAAAGTGGACGTCAGCGACACCGGGGCCGTCTACGCCTGGGTGGAGGTCGGCGGGGTCGAGGTCGGCTTCCACCCGGTGGACGACGAGCGCAACCCCAGGGGCGGCAGCCCGGTCGTGTACTGGGGCGTGGACGACGTCGACCAGGTCCGGGAGCGGCTGCTGGCGGCCGGCTGCGAGCACCACCGAGGCCCGCTGGCCATCGAGCCGGGGCGGCGGATTGCCCAGCTGCGCGACCCGTTCGGCACCATCGTCGGCATCGAAGGCCCGTAGAACGCGCGGAACGTCCGGTGCCCCCGCTGAACCTTGGAGGTCAGCGGGGGCACCGGGCCTTCGGCGGTCACCGGTCCAGGCCGTGCAGGCTCTCCAGCCCGGTGGCCGCAGCGTACGCACGCAGGGCCGACTTCAACGAGCCCGCCGTCCAGCGGGCGCCCCCGGCCGCGGTGGCGTCGAGGTACAGGCCCAGCACCTGAGCGGGGCTGAGCTCGTGCCCGGCCTGCCGTAGGACGGCGGGCAGGGTGACCAGGTCGATCAGCCCGGTCACGTCCGGGCGCACGCTCTCCACGTCGAGGAGCACCACCTCGCCGTCCGGGCGTCGGCGCAGGTGCTCAGGCTTGAGGTCGAGGTGACCGAGCGGCACCAGGCCAGGGCCGAAGGCGTCCGCGTGCGCGGCCAGCACCTCGGCGTACGCTCCCGGGTCCGCGATCCAGACCGGCGCCGGGGCGCTCTGCAGGGAGACGAGGGTGAAACCGGACATCGCCTCGGCGGCCTCCCCGGCCAGCCGCAGCGAGGCGGTGTGGACGGCGGCGACGTGCTCGGCCAGCACCGCGGGCGTCCGCGGCCCGCTCCAGTCGGCGGGCTCGGGCAGGTACTCCAGCAGCAGCGACAGCGACTCCTCGCCCTCCGCGTACAGCCGGGCGACCGGCGCGGTGTCGGCCAGCAGCGCGTACGCCAACGTCTCCCCGGCGTAGGCGGCCGGGTCGGCGTGGAGCTTGAGCACCAGCGAGCCCTCCGGCGGCGGCCGGTGCACTGCGAACACCGCAGCGGTGTACCGGGCACTGATCACGCTGAGCCTGCCGTTCACGCCGGGGTGGTCGGCGGCGAGGGCTCGGTGGGCTCGGGGGAGGAGGTCGACGGGGTCGGTGGGCATCGGGGTGGCCAGCCATCCGGCCGGACGGGTGCGGGCGAGCCCGGTCAGGGCCTCGGCGGCGGTGGCCGGTGCGGTGGTCACCGCCTTCCCGCCGGGGCGGTGATGCCGGCGGCCATGGTGGTGTAGGAGCGGGCGGCGAGATCGGGGCGCTGGTGCTCGCCGTAGATGCCGAAGAAGGCGTAGACGAGGCTGTCCAGCGGGCGGCCGATGTGCCAGCACTCCATCGCGCCGCCGGCCACGTCCCACACCTGCAGGCGGCCGGTGAGCAGGGCGAGGTAGTCCTGGAAGAACATCTCGGCGCCGAACGGGTAGGCGGCCATCGCTTCCTCGCGGCCGGTCGCCTCGACCTGGACGAAGTCGGCGGTGGTGACGTCCCAGGCGTACTGCAGGAGCTCGCCGCCGGGAGCGTCCTTGAGTCGCAGCACCGCGCGGTGGGGGCCGAGCGGGCCGGAGAGGTACTCGTGGATGCTGCACGCCAGCATGCCGGCGCCGGTGGCCAGCAGTTCGCGGCCCAGCCGCGGCAGCTCCGCCGTCACGACCGCGAGGGCCTGGTCAAGGTCGGCGGACGGCTCGGCGAGCGGGGAGAGCTCGACGGTGCCGGGGTCGGCGAGGAACGCGGCGTGCGTGACCAGTGCCTCGTACTCGAAGTCGTCGTCGATCCGCACCCAGCCCACCTGGTCCGACGTCACCTTCTCCGCCGGTGAGGCCGGGACGGTCAGCCGCTCGCCCGGGCGCGGGCCGTGGACGTGGAAGAGGTTCTGCAGGCCGTTGGCGGCCTCGGCCATCTTCGGGTGGTCGGAGTAGAGGAACGGTCCGTGCGGGGAGGCCGGGGGCAGGAAGCCGTTGCCGCACAGCGCCACGTCCTGGATGCCGTCCAGCGGGGCGAGGACTTCGAGCAGCAGCTGGTTGAGCACGCTCAGGCCGGTCTTGTGCCGGGTGCCGTCCACGCCGGGCAGCAGGTTGACCGAGGAGGCGGGCATGCCGGGCGGCACGATCTGGGAGTTGTTGGAGACCACCGCGACGCGGGGCCCGGGCTGGGCTCCCTCGGCGACCTGCTGCAGGTACAGGTCGGAGGGGTCGGCGTCCACCGCGATGAACACGGCCGGGCCGTCGCCGACCCGCAGGCAGGGCTGGACGACGCGGTCCTCCCAGAACAGGGTCCGGGCCCCGGCCGGGTAGAGGGTGACGCGCAGGGCGCCCAGCTCGATCGGGGTGGTGTGGTCGATCCGGCGCACGGTGAACCCGAGCCCGGCGATCGCCTCTTCGACCGGGGCGGGCAGCAGCGGACCGCTGTAGACGGGCACGGCGCGGTCAAGCAGGTCGAGGGAGGGCAGGTGGAAGTGGTCGAGGTGCTCGTGGGTAAGCACGACGGCGTCCGGGCGGGGCATCAGGCGGTGGTCGATGGCGCGCGGCGGCCACACCCGGCACTCGGCCCGGCCGGGCAGGCCGAACGCCTCCTTGAGGACGGGGTCGATCAGCACGCGGTGGCCGCCGCCCTGGACCAGCCAGGTCTGGTGGCCCAAGAACGTCAGCTCCAGGCGGGTGTCCACAGGTTGCCTCCTTGATGTGCGGGACCGGGGAGTGGAGAGCCCGGGCGGGCGGGACGGCCCCAGCCGCCCCGCCCGCCCGGAGTACCTCAGTGGTGGTAGGTGTGCGGGGCGGCGGCCAGCGCGCCGGTGCCGACGAACCGGCTGACCTTGGCCTGGAGCGCGGCGACCTTCTTCGGGTCGAGCGTGACCGCGGTCTTCGCCGGGGTGGTGGCCTTCTTCATGGCGCAGTCCTCCTTGTGTGGAAGGGGTGTTGGGAACTCGGCCAGCGGGCCGGTCCGGTGCTCACAGTTCACCGCCGCGCGCCGCCAGGGTCGAGGCCGGATCGCCGGACGCTTCACCGGACACCGTGACGGGTAGGTACCGGCCTCTCGCTGACGGTGGCCATGATGGCTACCGTGGTGGTCCTGGAATCCGGGGGTGCCCATGCCCGAACACGCCGTTGCCAACTGGCGCATCGTCGCCGCCCGCGTCGAACGCGGCTGGCACACCCAGGAGGAATTCGCCGCCGCGTACGAGGACAAGGCCCGCGAGCTGCGCGAGCAGGCCAGGATCTCGGTGCGGCAGGTGAGGCGGTGGGAGTCGGGCGAGTCGACCTGGCCCAACCGGGACGCGAGGCGCGTACTGGAGGCGATGTTCGACTGCTCGATGGAGGACCTCGGCTTTCGCCGACCCGCCCGGCCCACCGGGCGGCGCCCCGGCGGGAGCGGACGACAGATGGAGGAGCACGTGCAGCGCCGGGCGTTTCCGGGCTTGGCGGGCGTGGTGCCGGTGCTCGACCTCACAGCCCTGGAACACCTCACCGCAGCCGCCCACGGCGCCCGCCGCCACGGCGAGCGTGAACTTCTGGGACATCTGCGGACCGAGCTGGACGACGCCGCCCGATCCGACGGGTTGTCCGGCCCGCACGAGGCGCTGCCCACCGTGCTGGGCATCCTGGCCGCGATCAATTCCGCCGCTCGTACCGCCGGTGAGGATCTGCGGTGCGAGCTGCTGGCCCTCGGCGCACGGGGCGCCGAACTGGCCGCCTGGCTCCACCGCGACGCCGGCGCCCCCGCCCAGGCCGTCGCGTACTGGCATCACCAGGCGAAGGAGTGGGCGACGTTCACCGGCGACGGCGCGATGCACGCCTACGTCCTGCTCCGCCAGGCCCAGGCCACCGAGCGCACCGACGCGGCCCGGATGCTCGACCTCGCCCGCGCCGCCACCACCGGCCCCTGGACCCTGCCCCCGCGACCCCGCGCCGAAGCCCTCCAGCAGGAGGCCCGTGCGCTTGCCCTCACCAGCGCCGGCGCCGACCAGGTGACCCGCGTCCTCGACCGCGCGCACGCCGCTCTCGACCAGGCAGACCCGGCGATCGGCCCCGCCACGTGCACCGGCCCGCTCGGCGACGGCTACACCAGGCAGCGGTTGATGATGCAGAGCGCGATCTGCTACCGCGAGGCCGGCCAGAGCGAACTGGCCGTCAGCCTCTTCCGCGAGTACCTCACCACCAAGGTGTTCGCGCCGCGCGACCGCGCGTTCTTCACCGCCCAGTACTCCGGCGCCCTGGTCGCTGCCGGCGAACCGGACGAGGCCGCTACCACGGCGTGCGAAGCCCTCGCCCTGGCCGCGGGCGCCCGATTCGGGCAAGCCCTCGCCGAACTCCACCGCACTGCCGACGTTCTCGCGCCGTACGCCCGGCGCCCGGCCGTACGGGAGTTCCGCCAGCGCCTCGGCGAGCTGACCGCCGCCTAACCGAGGAAGGCGCTCACGCGCTCGATGACCTCGCGTTGCCACGCCTGGGACTGCGGGTGCAGGTACTGCGGGTCGTCGTGGACGGCGAAGCCGTGCTGGGCGCCGTCCAGCTCCACCAGCTCCACCGGCCCTCCGAACATCGGCCGGTGCCGACGGGAGGACTCGATGGGTACGAAGGTGTCCGCGGTGCCGTGCACCATCAGCACCGGCGCCCGCACCCCGGCCAGGATCGCTGGGGTGTCCAGGTAGAAGACCTCGTTCAGTAGGGCCCGGTTCAGCTCGAACGGCGACTTCTCGGTGAAGCCCTGCTCCTCCAGCCGCACCGCCATGTCCCCGGACAGGTAGTCCCCAGACCAGCCCGGCCGGGAGGTGACGTACCGCTCCTTGTAGTCCAGCCGCGGGTTGAGCAGCACCAGCTTGTCGACGTCGTCGGGCCGGTGGGCGGCGTGCAGGGCTGCGGCCCCGCCGGAGAACGAGGTGGCGATCATGTGCACCGGGCCCGGGCGGCGCGTCTCCGCGCGCAGGTGGTCGCCGGCCGCGCGGATGTCGTTGGTCACCGAGGCGATCGTCAGCTCCGACTCCCGCCCGCCGCTGGCCCCGTGCGCCCGCAGGTCGAACCGCAGGCTGGTCACCCCCGCAGTGGCGAGACCGGCGGCCAGGCGGGTGAAGAAGCTGCCCTCCTCCCGGGTCGCGCCCGATCCGTGGACCAGCACCGCCATCCCGGCCGGCGTCTCCGCCGAGCAGACCGTGCCGAACAGCGCGGTACCGTCAAGGGACTGAAACGCCGTCTCGTGATCAACCATAAGCAGATGGTAGCCACCCGATGGGGGCATTGGGGCGGGACCGCTACAGGCCGACCGGCACTTCCAAGATCACGTCATGGCCCCTTTGGCACGTACCTTGGCTGGATCCCTTGAGCAGGCCGTACGAATAGGAGGCTCTCGTTCCTGGCCGGGGCCAAGAGTGGGGAGTATTCGAGCGGCTGAACCTCCTTTTGGTTCCCCGTACGGCTGCGGCCGTGCGGGGCACCGGCGCGTTTGTCTGGTTTCCGCCCCGCCCGGCGGGGGCCGCCGGGCGGGGCGGTGCTCAGGCGGCGGAGCGGTCGGGGGAGACGTGGCACCAGACGAACTTGCCGATGCCGTTGATGCGGGGGCAGCAGCCCCACTCGGTGGCCAGCTCGTGGACGAGGAGGAGGCCTCGGCCGGCCTCGTCGGAGTCGGAGGCGGCGCGGAGAGCGGGCTTCTCGCTGTCGGCGTCGTGCACCTCGATCCGGAGGATGCGGTTCGGGGCGAGGTGGAAGCGGATCAAGATCAGCCGGTCGCGCGGGGCGTGGGCGTGCTGGACGGCGTTGGTGACCAGCTCGCTGACCAGCAGCTCGCCGGAGGGGAGGAGGAGTTCGCCGGAGGGATGGGGGTGGAGGAAGGAGCGGAGCTCCTGACGGGCGATGCGGGGCGACTTGCGGTGCCGGGGCAGCCAGCAGGTCCGCTCGGTGGGGGTGGGGAGACGGTTTCAGGCATGGCGGAGCCACCTCCGGAGTGTGCGGGGTGAAGACGGCTGAAGAAGGCATGGGGATGCCCGGGTGGTGAGCCCGCCACGACTACTCCGTGTGGTGCAGCTCACTACGTCAAGTAGCATGCACCCGTGCTGATGCAATCTGCAAGCAGAACGTCTGCAACGATGCAGAAATCGCTACGCTGGATTGACGAATCATCACAAGGCAGACTGGGACTCGCCAGGGAGAGGACTTGCGCATGGCTGACGAACTGAGGCCGACGGTCCGTGCCCGCCGACTTGGATCGGAGCTTCGCCGTCTGCGTGAAGCTGTCGGCAAGGGAACTGACGACGCGGCGCAGGCCCTCGCCTGCTCTCGCGCAAAGATCAGCCGCATAGAGACCGGGGCGTCCGGTGTTCGCCGGCTGGACCTTGGGATTCTGCTGGATCTGTACGGGGTGGCAGGGAGAGAGCGCGAGGCTCTTGAGAAGCTGTCAAGGGAGAGCAAGAAGCGCGGTTGGTGGCACGATTACGGCGATACGATCCCGCTGGCCTATGCGGACTTCTTGGGGCTTGAAGGGGATGCCCGCTACATCCGCACCTGGCAATCCATGGTCGTGCCAGGCTTGTTGCAGACCGAGCACTATGCCCGTGCAGTACTGGAAGCCAATCCGGCTGCCGTCCGTCCGGAACGCATCGACCAGCTTGTCGAGATTCGGATGGAGCGGAAGGAAGTTCTCTCCCGGGCGGACCCGGCCAGATTCTGGGCGATCATCTGGGAGCCTGCGCTCAGGTGCCCTGTTGGAGGTAGGGGTGTCCAGCGAGCGCAGCTGGAGTACCTTGCAGAGGCTGCCCAGCTTCCGAACATCACCTTGCAGGTTGTTCCAATGGAGGTTGGCGCCACGGCTGGCGCGTGCGGAGCGTTTGTGATGTTTGGGTTCACCGACTCCCCGAATCCTGGGGCGGTCTTCCTGGAGACGCTGACGAGTAGCCACTACATGGAGCAGCAAGCGGAGCTGGACGGCTATGGCCTGGTCTTCGAGTACCTTCGCTCATCAGCCCTGAACCCTGCGAACTCGCTGGATATGATCTCCGCGATCGCGACGGAGATGTGAGCACGAGACCAAACAGAGGTGTGAGCGCAATGACCGTACCGGAAGTCGCTGTTCGGAATTGGTACAAGAGCAGTTACAGCGCTCAGGCGAACGATTGCGTGGAGGCTGGCCACCTCGCATCGGCTGGGATGGCTGTTCGTGACTCCAAGGATCCAGACGGACCTGTGCTGGTGTTCGCGGAGGACGCCTGGGCTTCGTTCGTGGCCGGGGTCAAGGGCGGGGAGTTCCCGAGCGGCTGAAGCAACGGAGGTGCCCCGCACGGCCAGGCCGTGCGGGGCACCTCCGCCTCTGGCTTCATTCGCAGGGATGCTCGTCGAAGGGTGCTCGCCCTGCCCGGCGTGATCGCCGGGCAGGGCGACAGGCGCGTTCGTCAAGCACATCGCGAAAGGAAGTGTGGCGATGAGTGGCATCCTCCAGAGCTCGGCCGCTGCCAGCCTGATCTGGCGAAAGTCCTCATACTCTGGCGCCCAGAGTGACTGTGTCGAGGTGGCTGTTGGGTTGTCCGGCGCAGTGCCGGTGAGGGATTCGAAGGATCCGGGCGGGCCGGCGTTGGTGTTTGCGGCTGAGGCTTGGGCGTCCTTCGTCGCCGGGGTCAAGGGTGGGGAGTTTCCGGGCGGCTGACATGACAGAGGTGCCCCGCCCGGCGTGAAGCCGGGCGGGGCACCTCTGCGTTCGTCCTCTGTCCTCTTGTTTAGAAGTCGTCGTCGAAGGAGACCGAGCCCTCCACGGCGACCTGGTACGCGGAGACCCGGCGCTCGAAGAAGTTGGTCAGCTCCTGGACGTTCTGCAGCTCCATGAAGCCGAACGGGTTCGTCGAGCCGTAGCGGATCGGGAGGCCGAGGCGGGCCAGGCGCTGGTCCGCCACGGCCTGGAGGTACTCCCGCATCGACTCGGTGTTCATGCCGGGGAGGCCGTCACCGCAGAGGTCCTGGGCGAACTGGAGCTCGGCCTCGACGGCCTCCTCCAGCATCTCCGTGACCTGCTTGGCCATCTCGTCGTCGAAGAGGTCGGGCTCCTCCTCGCGGACGGTGTCGACCACCGAGAACGCGAAGTCCATGTGCATGGACTCGTCGCGGAACACCCAGTTGGTGCCGGTCGCGAGACCGTGCAGCAGGCCCCGGCTGCGGAACCAGTACACGTACGCGAACGCGCCGTAGAAGAACAGGCCCTCGACGCACGCCGCGAAGCAGATTAGGTTGAGGAGGAACGCGCGGCGGTCCTCCTTGGTCTGCAGCGAGTCGATGTGGTCGACCGCGTTCATGTACTTGAAGCAGAACTGGGCCTTCTGGTGGATGGAGGGGATGTTCTCCACCGCCGCGAAGGCCGCGTTGCGGTCCTCCGGGTCCGGAAGGTAGGTGTCCAGCAGCGTCAGATAGAACTGGACGTGCACGGCCTCCTCGAACAGCTGGCGCGACAGGTACAGCCGCGCCTCCGGGGAGTTGATGTGCTTGTAGAGGCTCAGCACCACGTTGTTCGCGACGATCGAGTCACCGGTCGCGAAGAACGCGACCAGCCGGCCGATCATGTGCCGCTCGCCCTCGCTCAGCTTCGCCAGGTCGGCGACGTCCGAGTGCAGGTCCACCTCCTCCACCGTCCAGGTGTTCTTGATGGCGTCGCGGTACCGGTCGTAGAACGACGGGTAACGCATCGGGCGCAGCGTCAGCTCGAAGCCGGGGTCGAGCAGCATCTTGCGGTCTTCGGAGCTCATTACTGGCAGGCCTCGCAGGACTCGGGGTTCTCCAGGGAGCAGGCCAGCGCGGCCTCTTCCTCGGGGGTGAGGGTCGGGGTGCCGGCCGGGATCGTGTTGGCGGGCACCGGCGCGGCGGCGCGGGCGGTGCCCGACGCGGCCTGGGCGATCCGGGTGGCCGGGCGCGAGCGCAGGTAGTAGGTGGTCTTCAGACCGACCTTCCACGCGTAGGCGTACATCGAGCTGAGCTTGCCGATGGTCGGCGCGGCCATGAAGAGGTTCAGCGACTGGCTCTGGTCGATGTACGGCATGCGCGCGGCGGCCAGGTCGATCAGCGCGCGCTGCGGCAGCTCCCACGCCGTGCGGTACAGCGAGCGGACCTCGGCGGGCAGCCAGCCGAGCTCCTGCACCGAGCCGTTGGCGTCGCGCAGCGCGTCGCGGGTCTGCTGGTCCCAGACGCCCAGCTCCTTGAGGTCGCGCACCAGGTACGGGTTGACCTGGAGGAACTCGCCGCTCAGGGTCTCGCGCTTGAACAGGTTGGACACCTGCGGCTCGATGCACTCGTACACGCCGGCGATGGACGCGATGGTCGCGGTCGGGGCGATGGCGAGCAGCAGCGAGTTGCGCAGGCCGGTGACGGCGATCCGGGAACGCAGGGCGTCCCAGCGTCCGGCCCACTCGGGCGCGGCCGAGGGGAAGTGGTCGATGTGCAGCTCGCCGCGGGCGGCGCGGGTCTCGCCGTAGGCCTCGTGGCGGCCCAGCTGCTCGGCCAGGTCGGCGGAGCGCTCGTAGGCGGTGAGCATGATGCGCTCGGCGATCAGCGTGGACAGCCGCGCGGCCTCGGCGGAGTCGAAGTCGATCCGCAGCTGGAAGAAGACGTCCTGGAGGCCCATCACGCCGAGGCCCACCGGCCGCCAGCGCGAGTTGGAGGCGCCGGCCTCGGGGGTCGGGTAGAAGTTGATGTCCACGACGCGGTCGAGGAAGGTGACGGCCGTGCGCACGGTGGCGTCCAGGCGATCCCAGTCCATCGCGTTCAGCAGGTCGCCGGCCGACGCGCTAGGGGCGACGTGGGCGCCGAGGTTGACCGAGCCGAGGTTGCAGACGGCGGTCTCGGAGTCGTCGGTGACCTCCAGGATCTCCGTGCAGAGGTTGGAGGAGTGCACCGTGCGGCCGGGCAGCGCGGTCTGGTTGGCGGCGCGGTTGGAGGCGTCCTTGAAGGTCATCCAGCCGTTGCCGGTCTGCGCGAGGGTGCGCATCATCCGGGCGTAGAGGGTCTGCGCGGGGATGGTGCGCACGGCCTTGCCGGCCAGCTCGGCCTTGCGGTAGGCCTCGTCGAACTCCTCGCCCCACAGGTCGACCAGCTCGGGGACGTCGGCGGGGGAGAACAGCGACCAGTCGGCGTTGGCGTTGACCCGGCGCATGAACTCGTCCGGGATCCAGTGCGCCAGGTTGAGGTTGTGGGTGCGGCGCGCCTCCTCACCGGTGTTGTCGCGCAGCTCCAGGAACTCCTCGATGTCCGCGTGCCAGGTCTCCAGGTAGACGCAGGCCGCGCCCTTGCGGCGGCCGCCCTGGTTGACGGCGGCGACCGAGGAGTCGAGGGTGCGCAGGAACGGCACGATGCCGTTGGACTTGCCGTTGGTGCCGCGGATCAGCGAGCCGCGCGAGCGGATCCGGGAGTAGGACAGGCCGATGCCGCCGGCGTGCTTGGACAGCCGGGCGATCTGCGCGTAGCGGGAGTAGATCGAGTCCAGGTTGTCCAGCGGGGAGTCCAGCAGGTAGCAGCTGGACATCTGGGGGTGCCGGGTGCCGGAGTTGAAGAGGGTCGGCGAGGAGGTCAGGTACTCCAGCCGGCTCATCAGGCGGTAGAGCTCGGCGACCTCGGCGACCGACTGCTCGGTGTCGCCGACCGCCAGGCCACAGGCGACACGGAGCAGGAAGTACTGCGGGGTCTCGACGACCTTGCGGGTGATCGGGTGGCGCAGCAGGTACCGGGACTGCACGGTGCGCAGGCCGAAGTACTCGAAGCGGTCGTCGCCCTTCGGGTCGACCAGGGCGTCCAGGGCGGCGGTGTGCTTGGCGACGAAGTCGGCGGTGGTGTCGCCGATCAGGCCCTCGGCGTGGCCGACCGCGATCGAGGTGGAGAACGAGACCACGCCCTGGCTCGCCGCCTCGTCCACGATCTCCAGCGCGAGCAGGCGGGCCGCGAGCTTGGAGTACTGCGGGTCCTCGGCGATCATCGACGCGGCGGCGTCGACGGCCAGGCCGCGCAGCTCGGCGAAGTCCGAGCCGGCGTGGCGGCCGCGGAGCGCGGCGGCGGCGACATGGCCGGGGTCGACCTGGGGGAGGTCGGCGCTGCGGTCGGTCAGGAGGCGCAGGAGCGCACCGCCGGGGTCGGAGACCGTCGGGTCGGCGGGGGCGGAGCTGGAACCCTGGGCGGGCAGGGTGGCTGAGGCAGCGGTGGTCAAGGCGCTCTCTCCTGGCGGCGGTCGGCGGCGTGGCTCGGGGCACCGGACCGTTCGGGGCAGGGGAACTCGCCGCGCGGCCCGGAGGCGTCGCGCGCGTGTCGTCCCCGGCCCGCCCGCGAGGCCCGGATGGTGGTGCTGGTGCCATGGCCCCTGCGGGGAGGCGTCGGCACGCCGTCGGCAGGTACTCGGACTCGCGGAGCCCCTCGGGGAGGCGGCCGCACACCGCTGCGGGGCAGTCCCGGACTCGCACCGGGTTCCCCTGCGTCGACAGCAGGAGTGAGCATACATCTAGTGGTGCTCGCTCGATGCGACACCACATGTTGTGCAGCGTGGCGTGTTGCTCCGATGACCGGTGGTACCGGGGTGGGGCCGCGGGGGCCCGTGGAGGCGTCCGTTCTGAAACGGATTGGTCACCGGATCGGTCGCTCGTCGGGTGCATGCCCTACGATCTCGGCACATGAGCGAGGGAACGGGCGCTCCGGGGGAGTGGGCCAGTCGGGCCGTGCCGCCGGAGCAGGGTCAGCAGCCTGGCGCGCTGGGTCAGGTGCCGCAGCCGGGGCAGCCGCCGGTGCCGCCGCCCGGCGGGTTCGGGCCGCCTGCGACGCCGTACGTCCAGCCGGGGGCCGGGGTGCCGCCGCAGGGCCAGCCGCCGGTGGCGCCGCACGTGCCGTCCGGCGCGGTGCCGTACCCGCAGCCGGGGCCCCCGCCGGGACCTCAGCCTCCGCAGCCGCAGCCCGGGCCTCCGCAGCCGGCCCAGTTCGCCGCGTGGTCCCAGCAGCCGTCCACGCCCCCGCCCCTCTCCGCGAACGAGCCGGACTGGAACGCGATGGCGGACCGGCACGCCGACGAGTCGCGCCGCCGCAAGAAGCTGTGGATCGGCGTCGTGGTCGCGGCCGCCGTCCTGGTCGGCGGCGTCGTCGGGGCCGGCGTGTGGATCAACGGCCGGGACAAGGGCGACGACCCGAAGCCGACCGCGGGCCCGACCACGGCCGGCAGCCCGTCCGCCACGGCCACGCCCACCGAGCAGGCGCTGGCGGTCATCTCCGACGCCGCCACCGACAAGCTGCCGGTGGACGCGGCGACGCTGTTCCCGGACCAGACCCGGACCATCGACGGCAAGGTGTGGACCCGTCAGGTGACCGGTTCGACCGCCCCCTGCTCCAAGGCGACCACCGGCGGGCTCGGCCTCGCGCTCGGCGACGACACCTGCCGCTCGGTGGTCCGCGCGACGTACGTCAACGGCGAGAGCGCCGTCACGGTCGGCGTCGCCGTCTTCGACAACAAGGCGGGCGCGGACCGGGCGATCGGCCGGCACGCGGGCCTGATCCAGGGTCTGTCCGGCACCGGTGTCGCGATGTTCTGCGTCACCGACAAGTCGGGCTGCGCCGAGACGCACGCCTCGATCGGCCGCTTCGGCTACTTCACGGTGGCCGGCTCCCTGAAGCAGGGCACCGACCAGAGCGACCAGCTCGCCGCGGCCGCCGCCGGCCCGCTGGCGGAGCGCACCAAGGACGTCCTGCTGGCCCGCGGCAGCCGCACCGGCTGACCGCCGGCCGGGAGGGGACGGCCCGCGACGGGCGGCCCGGGGCGGTCGGATAGGATGACCGCCCTCGGGGGAGGGATCGCGCGATGTGCCCCCCCGCGGCCGCCCGGACGGGGAATCAGCGAGCAGGAGGTACCGCGCGGTGAGCGCTGCCGTCAATGCGACCAGCAGACGGCGCAGAGCGGCGGGCCGCAGACGCGGAACGGGCGAGCCCGTTCCGGCGATGCTGCTGCCGGCGCCGCCCACTTCGCAGGAGAAGTACAGCTACACCATCCGGCACCAGTGGGTGCTGACCCTCTGTTCGATGGTGAGCTTCGGGTGCCTGGTGGTCAGCCAGGCCGAGCTGTACTCGCTCGGGTCGTGGTTCTGGCTCTGCGTGCCGTTCCTGTTCTTCACGGTCGTCTACTACGTGGTGTCGCTGCGGGTGAACAGCTTCACCCCCAACTTCGACGTCAAGGAGCACCGCCGGCTGGTGCGGAAGTGGGACCCCGCCGAGTACCCGACGGTGGACGTGTTCCTGCCGGTCTGCGGCGAGCCGATCGAGGTGCTGCACAACACCTGGACGTACGTGCGGAAGATGGCCGAGCACTACCCGGGCCTGGTCATGCCGTACGTCCTGGACGACGCGGCGAGCCCGGAGGTCGAGGCGATGGCCGCGGACTTCGGGTTCCGGTACGGCGTGCGGGACAACCGCGGCTGGTTCAAGAAGGCCGGCAACCTGCACTACGGCTTCGGCCGCTCGGACGGCGAGTTCATCCTCATCCTGGACGCCGACTTCGCGCCCCGGCACGACCTGCTGCACGAGGTGCTGCCGTACCTCCAGCGGGACCCGAAGCTGGGCATCGTGCAGTCCCCGCAGTTCTTCCGGGTGCTGGACTCGCAGAACTGGGTCGAGCGCGGCGCCGGTGCCATCCAGGAGCTCTTCTACCGCTCGGTGCAGGTCGCCCGGCAGCGCAACGACGGCGCGATCTGCGTCGGCAGCTGCGCGGTCTACCGGCGGGCCGCACTGGTGGAGAACGGCGGCACCACGCTGATCGCCCACTCCGAGGACGTGCACACCGGCTTCGACCTGCGGGCGCTGGGCTGGGACCTGCAGTACGTCCCGGTGGCCCTGTCCACCGGCGTCTGCCCGGACAACGCCGCCGCGTTCCAGAACCAGCAGTACCGCTGGTGCATGGGCTCGATGTCGCTGATGACCAGCCGCAAGTTCTGGCACACCAAGCTCGACTTCACCACCCGGCTCTGCTACATCTCCGGGTTCCTCTACTACATCCACACCGCGCTGCTGACCTTCGCGCTGCCGATGCTGCCGATCATGCTGCTGCTCTGGCGGCCGGACCTGCTGCAGGTGCAGCACCTGGTCCTGGTGCTGCCCAGCCTGGTGTACGCGACCGTGATCTTCCCGCTCTGGCACCGGGCGCCGTACCGGCTGGAGGCCTGGGCGGGCCGGATGATGTACGGCTGGGCACACTTCTTCGCGGTCTGGGACCTGGTCCGGGGCCGCCAGCGCGGCTGGCAGCCGACCGGCTCCAACAAGGCCAAGAACCGCCAGCGGCGGTTCTGGACCGGCGTCATCGTCTGGGGCGGCGGCACCGCGCTGGTCTGGGTGGTCGCGGCGGTCTACCGGATGTTCACGCTGTACCCGCTGGACTTCGCCCTGGTGCTCTCCTCGGGCCTGTTCTACGCGGTGACGGTCGGCCGCATCCTCATCCAGCCCCGATCCCAGGACGCCGTGGCATGAGCCTCCCCACCCGCACCGCCGGCGCCGGCCGCCGGGTGCGTGCCGCCCTGTTCCGCGCCTTCGCGGCGGCCCTGCTGGTGCTGCCGCTGGCCGCCTGCGACCTGCTCGGGGAGAAGCCGCTGGGCCCCGCGGCCGCGGCCGGCCCCGCCGCCGCGCCGTCCGCCGGGGCCACCGCCACGGGGACCGGCACCGCGACGGCCGCCCCGACGAAGACCGCCACCCCCGACGCCGCGCTGCCGTACGACGTCCGCCCGCTGCTCAAGCCGGCCAACAAGTACCTGGGCGTGGCCGTCGACGGCGCCCCGGCCTCGATGGCCGGCGTCGACGAGTTCGCCGGCCGGATCGGCAAGCGGCCGAACATCGTCGAGTACTACTCGGGCTGGGGCGACGAGTACGACGTCCAGGGCGTGACCAACGCCTGGCAGGGCGGCGCGCTGCCGTTCATCGCCTGGGAGCCCTACAAGACGCCGCTCGCCGACATCGCGGCGGGCAAGCACGACGACTACGTCAAGCGCTACGCGGCGGCCGTCCGCAACACCAACGTGCCGGTCGCGATCAGCTTCGCCCACGAGTTCAACGGCACCTGGTACGACTGGGGCACCAAGAACGCCACGGCCGCCGAGTTCGTCGCCGCCTACCAGCACCTGCACGACGTCTTCACCCAGCTCGGCGTCGGCCAGGTGATCTGGGTCTGGAGCCCGAACAGCATCAACCCGGTGCCGGCGGTGGCGCTCAAGCCGTACTACCCCGGCGACACCTACGTCGACTGGGTGGGCATCGTCGCCTACTACACCCACCTTGAGGCCGGCACCTTCGACACCCTCTACACGCCCACCCTCAACCAGATCCGCACCTTCACCAACAAGCCGTGGATCATCGCCGAGACGGGCTCCGAGCCGGGCACCCGCAAGGTGTCCGACATCTACAACCTCGCCGCGAACGTGATCAAGCGTCCCGACTGCCTGGGCTTCATCTGGTTCAACCTCAACAAGGAGGTCGACTGGCGGATCGAGGACGACCCGAAGTCCCAGAACGCCTTCAAGCAGGCGGTCTCCGACGGCCGCTACAGCTTCGATGTGAAGAGCCCCTGATGACGTCCATCCCCACGCCCCGCAACCCCCTCGCCGAGGAGGCGCCGGTCCGGGTGCCCGACACCGGCGGCTCGTGGTTCGAGGGCCACCCGGCGCCGCCGTTCCCCCAGCAGGGGGAACGGCCTGACGACGGCGTCCGGTTCACCGACCACCCGGACGACGAGGACCCGGCCGACGAGCCGGCCGATGGTCCGGCCGTGGGCGAACCCGAGGACGGCGGCCCCCAGGACGGCGGCCGGCCCGAGGGCCCCGGCTACACCCTGCCGCCGGTGCCCGAGGCCAGCTGGACGCTCGACTCCGGCCGCCGCCGCTCCTGGATCAGCCGCGCGCTGCTGCTGGGCATCCTGCTGATCCAGACCGCGATGTCCGTCCGGCTGTCGAACACCGCGTTCCAGGACGAGGCGCTCTACATGTACGCCGGGCACGCGCAGCTCTCGCACTGGCTCTACGACACCCCCCTGCCGAAGGACTACAACACCTACTTCTCCGGCGCGCCGACCCTCTACCCGATCGCCGCCGCGGTGGTGGAGAACCACTTCGGCATGCTCGGCGTGCGGCTGTTCAGCCTGTTCTGCATGCTGGGCTCGACCGCGCTGCTCTACGGCTTCAGCCGCCGCCTGTTCAACGAGCGGGTGGCGCTCGGCGCCGCGGCGATGTTCGCGGTGACCCAGTCGACCGTGACGCTCGGCTTCTTCGCCACCTACGACGCCCCGGCGGTGCTGCTGCTCGCCGTGGCGGTCTGGATCGTGGTGCGCACCGACCGGGCACCCGCGGCCGCCGTGCTGCTCGCCGCGCCGTTCGCGGTGCTGGCGGTCGGGCTGAAGTACGCCTCGGCGCTCTACCTGCCCAGCCTGGTCCTGCTGGCGGTGCTGACCGGGCGGCGGGACAAGAACCGCCAGCCGCTGCTGCGCGGCGTGCTGCTCGCGGTCGGCGCGGGCGGCCTGCTCTGGCTGGGGATGGCCTTCACCGACGTCCTCAAGGGCGTTCGGGCGACCACCACCCAGCGTGCGCACGGCACCGAGCCCTGGACCGAACTGGCGCGCCAGTGCGTGGAGTTCGGCGGCCTGATGTTCGTCACCGCGGTCGGCGGCGCGATCGCGTACGCGCTGCGCGGGCGGATGAACGAGTCGCCGCTGGTGCGCACGATGACCGGGCCCGGCCGCCGCCGCCGGGTCCTGCTCGGCCTGCTGCTGACCGGCACCGCGCTGCTCGCCCCCGCCTACCAGATGCACCTCAACACCTCGGTGGCGCTGTACAAGCACCTCGGCTTCGGCCTGCTGTTCGCCGCCCCGATGGCCGGCATCGGTCTGGCCCGGCTGGTCGGACCGCACTTCAGGCACCCGCAACTGGGCATCCTGCTCTGGGTGGTGACGCTCGCCCTGGGCCTGAGCCAGTCGACCTGGCGGTTCGACACCTGGCCCGACTCCACCCGGATGACCGAGGTGGTGCGCCAGCACGTCACCAGCACCGGCCGCTACCTGGCCTCGGCCGACAACGTCCCGGTCTACTACACCCGCGACCTGACGCTGCAGAGCCAGTGGACGTCCACCTACGGCATCGGGTACGTCGACCGGGCCGGCGCGCTGCACACCGGCGACGACGGCTACCGGACCGCCATCGCGGACGGCTGGTTCGACCTCGTGGTGCTCGACGGTGTCGCCACCCCGGACACCGACCGGGTGGTGGCGGAGGCGATCGCGCAGAGCCCGCACTACCGGCTGCTCGGGCGCATTCCCTTCACACACGTCGGTGGAACCGGGTACTACCGGATCTGGGTCAAACAGTAGCGATGACCACCCCCATACGGGCGACGGCCGGCCCGGCGGACCCGCCGCCGGAGCCGAGCCACCCGCCGAAGCCCCCGTTCCCGCCCGCGCCGCCCGCGCCGCCCGCCCCGGCGGTGCCGCCGGGCGCGGTGCCGCCGGGCCGGGCCGTGCCGCCACCGGCCGTGCCGGACGGCGACGAGCAGGCCCCGCACTGGCGCGCCACGCTGGGCGTCGCCCTGCCGCCGGTCCTGCTCACCCTGGCGCTCTGCCTCTACGGCATCGGGGACCGCCAGCTCTGGCGCGACGAGCACGCCTCCTGGTGGGCGGCCACCCTGTCCTGGTCCGACCTCGGCGCGCTGCTCGGGAACATGGACCTGGTGCTGGCGCCCTACTACGTGCTGCTGCGCCTGTGGATCGCCGTCGCGGGCGACTCCGAGGCCGCGCTGCGGCTGCCCTCGGCGCTCGCCATGGCCGCCGCCGCCGGCTGCGTGGCCCTGCTCGGGCGGCGGCTGCTCTCACCGCGGGCCGGGCTGCTCGGCGGCCTGCTGTTCGCCGTCTGCCCCGCGATCACCTGGTACGGCCAGGACGCCCGCCCGTACGCCTTCGCCGTGCTGGCGGCCGCCGGCAGCACCCTGCTGCTGGCCCGGCTCGTGCACGACCGCCCGGGGGCGGTCCCGGCCGCCCCGCGCACCGTCCTGCTCGCCTGGGCCGGCTACGGGCTCACCGTGGTCGCCATGGGGCTGACCCACGTGGTGACGCTGATGGTGCTGCCCGGCCACCTGCTGCTGGTGGCCCGCGAGTTCCGCCGCGCACCGGCCGCGCCGCAGGACGGCGGCGCCCGCTGGATGCTGCTCGGCCGGTGGGCGCTGGCCTCGGCGGGGGCGGTGCTGCTGCTGAGCCCGCTGCTGCTGCTCGGCGCCGGCCAGAGCGGGCAGATCGCCTGGAACGAGCGGGACTGGGACGACCTCGGCATGCTGGTCACGGACCTGGCCGGGTCCGCCGCGCTGGGCTGGACGCTGCTGGTGGTGGCGGTGCTGGGCGCGGCGAGCCTGCTGGTGCTGCGGCAGCGGGGCGCCGGGCTGCTGATCTGCTGGGCGCTGCTGCCGGTGCTGCTGACCCTGGGGACCGCGCACTGGCTGCATCTGTTCCTCGCCCGCTACCTGCTCTTCACGGTGCCCGCCTGGGCCCTGCTGGGCGCCGAGGCGGTCGGGCGGCTGCCCGGCCTGGTCGCCCGGTTCACCGCCTCCGGGACGCCGCCGCGCTGGGTGGCCGGGCCGGCCCCCCTGGTGGCGGCCCTCGCGCTGGCCGGCGTGCTCTCCTGGCCCACCCAGGCGTCCGTGCGCGAGGACCTGCCCGGCGAGGCGGACGCCCGGGCCGCGGCCCGGCTGATCGGCGAGGGCGTGCGCCCGGGCGACGGCGTGGTCTACGAGCCGGGCAGCTCGCTGCGCCGCTCCCTGGCCTACGAGCTGCGCGGGCGGCCGGCGCCCGCGGACGTCCTGCTGTCGGTCTCCGCCGAGCAGGCCGGCAGCTTCGGCGCGCTGGAGTGCGAGGACCCGGCCCGCTGCCTGGCCGGCACCCGGCGGGTCTGGCTGCTGGTGTCCGGCGGCGACCGCCGGCCGTTCGGCGCCGTCTCGGACAAGGTGGCCAAGGAGCTGAACGCCTTCCGCCCGGTCCGCACCGAGAACCTGCCCCACCTGCGGCTGGTGCTGCTGGAGCGCAAGGGCCGGTGAGCGGTCAGAAGGCCAGGCTGTAGACCATCAGGTCGACGCCCGGGACCGGCGACCAGTCCCGCTCCGGGGCGCGGCGGAAGCCGACCCGCTCGTAGAGCCGGTGCGCGGTGGTCATCTCCCGCTGGGTGGAGAACGCCATGCCGGCCAGGCCGAGTTCGCGGCTGCGGGCGAGCGCGGCGCGCACCATGGCCTCGCCGGCGCCCCGCCCGCGGGCGGCCGGGGCGGTGGCGAGCATCCGGATCTCGCCCTCCTCGGGGGTGGCGATGTCCGACCAGCGGGTGCCGCCGACCGCGAAGGTGACGCAGCCGAGGACCGTCCCGTCGGCCGCGTCCACCGCGACCAGGAGTTCGGCCTCGGCGGCCCGGACGGCCGCGTCGCGCAGTCGCTGCGCGTACGGGCCCTCGGGCGAGGTGAAGCCGCCGCCGACGAAGGCCTCGACGGTTATGCGGCCGGCTTCCTCGAACTCCTCGGCGCGGGCCGGGCGGATGACGATGTCCATCCGGTCAGTGTGCCGGAGTCCCGCGGTACGGCGCTGAGCGGGGTGCGGGCCTCCGCTTCCATGACGGGGACGGCGGTGGTGGTGGCGGTGATCGTGACGGTGGCGGCGGTAGTGGCGGGGTCGGCGGACGGGCGGAGCGAGGCGGCGGGCATGGTGCCGTGGAGCCGGTCGGGCAGTGCGGGGTCCGCAGGGTAGCCGCCCGGACGGTGCCAGTTGTCACGTCCGGTGGCCTTCTGCCGCGCCACGTCGCGTCCGATCAGTCCGCCGAGCAGGCCGAAGCCGCCGACGGCCCCGAGCAGGGCGAGTGCGCTGGCGAGCGTGTCGGAATCCATGGCTCCACTCTCCCGGCGCCGCGGGGCCGGGGCGAGTGGCAGGAACGCCCGATGGCATCGAAAAACTGCCACCGCGCCGGTTACCCTGGCGGCATGCTGAAGAACGTCGTGGCCGTGGTCATGGAGGACGTCCACCCCTTCGAACTCGGGGTCGCCTGCGAGGTGTTCGGGCTGGACCGGAGCGACGACGGGCTGCCCGCCTACGACTTCGCGATCGCCGGCGCCCGGCCCGGCCCGCACCGCACCCACGCCGGCTTCGCCGTCGACGTCCCGCACGGGCCCGAACGGCTCGCCGCCGCCGACCTGGTGGTGGTCACCGCCACCTCGCTGCGGGGCGACTACCCGCAGCCGCTGCTGGACGCGCTGCGGGCGGCCGTCGAGGGCGGCGCCCGGGCGCTGTCCATCTGCAGCGGCGCCTTCGTGCTCGGCGCCGCGGGCCTGCTGGACGGCCGCCGGGCCACCACCCACTGGCGGTACACCACCGAGCTGGGCGCCCGCCATCCGAGGACCACCGTCGAGCCGGACGTCCTCTACGTGGACGACGACCCGGTGATCACCTCCGCCGGTACGGCGGCCGGCATCGACGCCTGCCTGCACCTGGTGCGCAAGGTGCAGGGCGCCGAGGTGGCCCGCGGGATCGCCCGCCGGATGGTGGTGGCGCCGCACCGGGAGGGCGGGCAGGCCCAGTTCGTGCACCGGCCGCTGCCGGAGGGCGACGGCGAGTCGCTGGCGCCGCTGCTCGACTGGATGCGCCACCACCTGGACGAGGAGACGACCGTCGAGCAGCTGGCCGCCCGGGTCCACATGTCGCCGCGCACCTTCGCCCGGCGCTTCCACCAGGAGACCGGCACCACCCCGCACCGCTGGCTGACCGGGCAGCGGCTGCTGCTCGCCCAGCGGCTGCTGGAGTCGACCACCGAGCCGGTGGACGCCGTCGCCGCCCGCTGCGGCTTCGGCAACGCGGCCACCCTGCGCCACCACTTCGGCCGCCGGCTGGGCACCACGCCGCTGGCCTACCGCCGCTGCTTCGCCGAGCCCGCCGCCCCGGCCGCCACCCGGGTCTGAGCCCCGGAGCCCGGGCATCCCGGGGCCCGGGCGTCCCGGAGCCCGGGCCCGCGCTCAGCCCGCGTCCTCCAGGTGCCCGGTCTGGTTCCAGCGGTCCGGCCGCAGCCGGCCGCCCTCGGCCCGCCAGACGCTGGCGGAGCAGTTGCGCACCGGCTCCAGCGCGGTCAGCTGCTCCTCGGTGAGCCGGTCCAGCACGTACCGCAGCATGAGCACCGTGCAGTCGTGCGCGACCACCAGCACCGGCCGCCCGGCCTCCTCCGCGCAGATGTCGCGCAGCACGCTGCGCACCCGCAGCGCCACGTCCGCCCAGGACTCGCCGCCGGGCGGGCGGTAGTACAGCTCGCCCATCTTCCGCCGCCGGGCCGCCTCCTCGGGGTGCCCGGTCTCGATCGCGGCCTTGGGCAGCATCTCCAGGATGCCGAGCTCGCGGTCGCGCAGCCGCTCGTCGTAGCGGACGGCGAGCGAGACCGGGACGGCGCCGAGGCCGGCGGCCTGGGCGAGCGCGATCCGGGCGGTCTCGGCGGTGCGCACGTAGGGCGAGCACCAGACGCTGCGCGGCCGGTCGGCGCTGGGCAGGGCGGCCCACCAGCGGCCGAGCGCGTGGGCCTGCTGCTGGCCGTGCATGGAGAGCGGGATGTCCGCGTCCCGGCTGGTGATCGGGACGGTGAGCGCGCCGGCCGCCTCGGCGAGCTGGAACTCGACGTTGGCGGTGGACTCGCCGTGGCGGGTGGCGATCAGCACCGACGGGACGGGCGGCGGCCCGACGGCCGTGGTGGCCGCGACGGCGCCCGCGGTCCGGTGCGGGACGGCCGGCCGGTGCCGTCCGTCGGTGTGGTGCTGGCCGTTGAGGGTGGTGCCGAGTTCTGCCATCTGCCGCCGCTCCCCGTGGGTCGTTCAGTTGCCGGCCGGTTGCCGGTCCGGTCTGGTTGGTGCCCTGAGTGTGGTGTCCCATGCACGCGGCTGTTCATACATATGATCGCGCCGCCCCCTCCAGTGTTGATGGAGGAGACGGCGCGACCACAGGGCGCGCGGGGCGTATCAGTGCGCCGCCACGGGCTCCGGCGCGTTCTCCGGCTCCTCGTCGCCGCCCTCGGCGCCGTAGTCGCCCGGCCGGGTCTCGTCCGGCCCGTCCGGCGCCTTCACGGCGCGCAGGACCAGGGTGAGCGCCACCGAGACCAGCAGGTTGAGGACGAAGGCGGTGAGCCCGATGTAGCCGATCTCGCCGATCCCGGGGATCTCGGCGGCGTTCCCGCCGAAGTGCCGGGTCTTGGGGCTGGCGATCCCGTAGGCCACCCAGGTGCCGTAGACCATGCCGGCCGCCCAGCCGGCGAGCAGCGCCCAGTGGTGGAACCAGCGGGTGAACAGGCCGCCGACGATCGCGACGAAGGTCTGCAGGATCCACAGGCCGCCGAGCAGCTGGAGGTTGATCGCCGCCTGCTTGTCCATGCCGAGCACGAAGACCAGTGCGCCCACCTTGACCAGCAGCGACACCAGCTTGGCCACCCGGGTCTCGTCCGCCGGGGTGGCGGCGGGCCGCAGGTACTCCTTGTAGACGTTGCGGGTGAACAGGTTCGCCGCCGCGATGGACATGATCGCCGCCGGGACCAGCGCCCCGATGCCGATCGCCGCGAAGGCGACGCCGGTGAACCAGTCGGGGAACATGTTCTCGAACAGCTGCGGCACCGAGAGCTGGGTGTTGAAGTTCTTGTCGCCCTTGCCGATCCCGGCCGCGATCGCCATGAAGCCGAGCAGCGCGAGCAGCCCAAGCATCAGCGAGTACGCGGGCATGATCGCCATGTTCCGGCGCACGGTGTTGCGCGACCTGCTCGCCAGTACGCCGGTCACCGAGTGCGGGTAGAGGAAGAGCGCCATCGCCGAGCCGAGCGCCAGCGTGGCGTACGTCCACTGCTTGTTCTCCGGCAGGGTGAGCGAGCCGCCGGACTTGGGGGCGCTGAACCGCTCGCCGACCGCGTCGAAGATGTGGCCGTAGCCGCCGAGCCGGATCGGGATGTAGATCACCGCCACGATGATCACCAGGTAGACCAGGGTGTCCTTGACGAAGGCGATCAGCGCCGGCGCGCGCAGCCCCGAGGAGTAGGTGTACGCGGCGAGCACGCCGAAGGCGATGAACAGCGGCAGGTCCTTGACGAACCAGTTGGCGCTGTCGCCGCCGCCGACGCCCAGCACGTCCAGCACCGCCTGGATGCCGACCAGCTGGAGCGCGATGTACGGCATGGTGGCGAGGATGCCGGTCAGCGCGACCACCAGCGACAGCGGCCGGGAGCCGTAGCGCCCGCGCACGAAGTCGGCCGGGGTGACGTAGCCGTGCACCCGGGAGACCGACCAGAGCCGGGGGAGGAAGAGGAAGACCAGCGGGTAGGCGATGATCGTGTAGGGGACGGCGAAGAAGCCCGCGGCGCCGGTCGCGTAGACGGCGGCGGGGACGGCGACGAAGGTGTACGCGGTGTAGAGGTCGCCACCGAGCAGGAACCAGGTGATCCAGGTCCCGAAGCTGCGCCCGCCGAGGCCCCACTCGTCGAGGTGGAGCGCGTTGTCGGCGCGCCGCCACCGGGAGGCGAGGAAGCCCATCACGGTGACCAGCAGGAAGAAGAGGACGAAGACCGTCAGCGCGGGCACGTTGACCCCGTTCACCGGGCGCCACCCGCCTTCCGCGCCCGGGCGGCCCGGCGGGCCTTCTCGTCCCGGTTGACCAGCAGGTAGGCGGCGACCGTGAAGACGGCCGAGACCGGCACCCAGAGCAGCTGGTACCAGTAGAAGAACGGGACGCCGCCCGCCTCGGGGTCGGGTTTGTCGTACGAGCCCACCCAGAGCATCGCGACGATCGGCACCAGCAGGGCGAGCGCGGCCAGCACCCGCTCGGGGGTGACCGCCGGGAGGCCGGGGCCCGCGGGCTCGTCTGGCTCGGGCATGACAGGTTGGTCGGTGAGGTCTGACGACATGGTTCGGCTCCGCTTCGGAGGGTTCACCTCGCCGGCGCCGCAACCCCCGGGAGCCGCGTGCCCCCGTTGGTCCGCCGAGCAGCACCACTGGTGATCGGCAGTCAGTACGGATGCGGAATCTAGAGCATCACGTGATCCGTGTCACCGGATCCGGGGCAACTTCCCGCCAACCGGTCGCTCCGCGCGCCGGGCCGACGCAACGGGCCCCGGCGCGCGCCACTCGCACGCCGGGGCCCGGGGACGCGGACGCGCCGGGTCGGACTACTCCGGCCGCTTGAGCCGGGTGATGAACTTGTAGCGGTCGCCGCGGTAGATCGAGCGCACCCACTCGACCGGGTCGCCGTCCGGGTCGAAGGAGTGCCGGGAGAGCTGGAGCATCGGCAGGCCGAGGTCGGAGCCGAGCAGCCCGGCCTCGCGCGGGTTGGCGAGGGTGGTCTCGATGGTCTCCTCGGCCTCCGCCACGGTCACCCCGTAGACCTCGCGCAGCGCGGTGTAGAGCGAGTTGTGCTTGGCCAGGTTGCGGCGCAGGGCGGGGAACCGCTTGGCGGACAGGTGGGCCACCTCGATGGCCATCGGGTCGCCGTTGGCCAGCCGCAGGCGCTCGATCCGCAGCACCCGGCCGCCGGGCTTGATGTCCAGCAGCGGGGCCAGCCGGTCGTCGGCGGAGATGTAGCCGATCTCGATCAGCCGGGAGGTGGGCTCCAGGCCCTGGGCGCGCATGTCCTCGGTGTAGGAGGTGAGCTGGAGGGCCTGGGCCACCTTGGGCTTGGCGACGAAGGTGCCCTTGCCCTGGATGCGCTCCAGCCGGCCCTCGACGACCAGCTCCTGCAGTGCCTGCCGGACGGTGGTGCGGGAGGTGTCGAACTGCGCGGCCAGGGCCCGTTCGGGAGGTACCGGGGTGCCGGCGGGCTGGGTCTCGGTAAGCTGCAGCAGGTGGCGCTTGAGGCCGTAGTACTTCGGCACCCTGGCCGTCGGGTCCGCGCCGCCCTGGGGGGCGGGATTCCGCACCTGGGGGTCGTTGACCTGGGCCGTGCTGCCCCCGTCGCTGCTCATCGGACCTGTCTCCCGCTTCTCCCAGAGCTCTCGCGAAGCCCCACCGCATCATTAACGGCTCACATCGTTGCATGTATGGCTACGGAACGAATACCTCATCACGCGATGAACGATGTGCGGTGTCGGCTTGATAACGGGTGGTCCGGATCGGTCGAACAGCCGTTGACAGGCCCATTGGTCTAGGCCAAGCTCCAGGCATCTGGTCTACACCACTAGGCCGGTCACTATGAATCCCCCCACCCGTTCGCTGGAGCCCGCGGCACCATTCCTCCCACTTCGTGTGGGTATGCCGCCGCTGCCACCCGACGGGGGTAACCAGGCATCCCTCAGGAGGATGGCGTGAAGCGTCAGCTCATCGCGGCGGTCGGCGTCGCGGCCATGGTTGTTGGTCTCGCGGCCTGTGGCTCGGACGCCAAGAAGGAGGGCGACACCGGCTCGGCGTCCGCCGCCTCGGGCAAGAAGGACTACAACGGCAAGACGCTCAAGGTCTGGCTCATGAGCGGCTCGGCCCCCAAGGGCTGGACCGACTCGGTGAAGTCCGAGTTCGAGACGACCTACCCCGGCTCCAAGGTCGAGTTCCAGGAGCAGCAGTGGGACGGCATCGGCCAGAAGATCACCGCGGCGCTCTCCGAGGGCTCGGTCGACGTCGTCGAGGTCGGTAACACCCAGACCGCGGGCTACGCGGCCTCGGGCGGCCTGCTCGACATCACCAAGGACAAGTCGTACCTGGGCGGCGACGACTGGGCGAAGAACCAGAACGAGGCCGCCATCCTCGACGGCAAGCAGTACGCCGCGCCGTGGTGGGTCTCCAACCGCGTGGTCGCCTACAACAAGGACCTGTGGAAGGCCGCCGGCATCGCCGAGACGCCGAAGACCCTCGAGGAGTTCTACGCGGACCTCGAGAAGCTGAAGACCACCCCGGGCGTCGAGGACGCGCTCTACATGCCGGGCCAGGAGTGGTACGTCTACTTCGGCCTGCTCGCCACCGAGGGCGGCAACCTGGCGAAGAAGGAAGGCGACAAGTGGGTCGGCGGCCTGTCGTCGCCCGAGGCGCAGAAGGCCTTCGAGACCTACAAGACGCTGCAGAGCCACTCCAAGGCCCCGAAGGACAAGGACGAGGCGACCCCGCAGCAGAAGGACGTCTTCGCCAAGGGCAACGTCGGCACCATGATCGGCCTCGGCTGGGAGCTGCCGAAGGAGGAGGAGCTGTCGGCCAGCAAGATCGGCTTCTTCCCGCTGCCGGGCAAGACCGCTGACAAGCCCTCCGGCGTGTTCCTCGGTGGCTCGAACCTGGCGATCGCCCAGAACAGCAAGAACACCGACATGGCCAAGGACTTCCTGAAGGTCGCCCTCAACGACAAGAACGAGGGTCTGGTCGCCGCCGCCGGCAACATCCCGAACAAGGAGTCGCTGAGCGGCCAGGTCACCGGCGACTTCGCCAAGGCCGCCGTCCCCGCCTCCAAGCAGGGTGCGATCACCCCGAACACCCCGAACTGGGCCAGCGTCGAGGACAAGCCGAACCCGATCAAGGAGTTCCTGACCGCCGCCCTCCAGGGTGGCGACTACGCGGCCACGGCCAAGAAGTACGACGACGAGATCGCGAAGCGGCTCAACCAGAAGCAGTAAGGCATCGAGCGGCGTCGCTCACCGGCTCCCGGCGGGGGGCCGGTGGGCGGCGCCCGTCCGTCGTGGTCGGGTAATGAGGAAGTGAGAACGATGGCTGTGCATTCCGAGCGGGTGCACACACAGTCTCCGGATTCAGGGAAGGCTGCTGTGGCCACTATCAAGACGAGCGCCGGTGGTGGCGGCGCCAAGGGCACCCCGAAGAGCGCCAGACCGGCGGACGGCCGGAGCTTCGGCGCCAAGGCGGCCCCGTACCTGCTGCTGCTGCCGGCCACCCTGGCGACGCTCGCCCTGCTGGGCTGGCCGCTCCTGAAGACGATCGTTCTGTCGTTCCAGAACCTCAACAGGCGCCAGCTCGTCATGCACCTGACCGAGTGGAACGGCTTCGACAACTACAAGGAGCAGCTGACCGACCCGGACTTCTGGGCGGTCACCGGGCGCACGGTCGCGTTCACCCTGGTGAACGTCGTGCTGATCATGGGTGGCGGCACCCTGGTCGGCCTGCTGCTCAACCGCCTCGGCAAGAAGATGCGCCTGGTGCTCTCGGTCGGCCTGCTGATGGCCTGGGCGATGCCGGTGGTCGCCGCGACCACCGTCTACACCTGGCTGTTCGACCAGCAGTGGGGCGTCGTCAACTGGTTCCTCGACCAGCTCGGCTGGCACTCGATGGCCAACTACAACTGGATGAGCGACCAGTACTCGACCTTCTTCGTGATCATCCTGCTGATCGTCTGGCAGTCGATCCCGTTCGTCGCCTTCAACATGTACGCGGGTCTCACCACGATCCCGAAGGAGCTGTACGAGGCCGCCCGGATGGACGGCGCCGGCGCCTTCAAGATCTTCGGCTCGGTGGTCTTCCCCAGCCTGAAGCCCTTCTTCCTGGCCACGACCTTCCTTGAGGTCATCTGGGTCTTCAAGGCCTTCACCCAGGTCTACGCGATCAACGCGGGCGGCCCCGAGAACCTGACCCGGAACCTGCCCGTGCACGCCTTCCTCGAAGGGTCGTCGGGCCAGCACTACGGCGTCGGCTCCGCGATCGCCGTGCTCACCATCCTGATGCTGGTCGCGCTCATGGCGTACTACTTCCGCATCATGCTCAAGCAGGAGGACGAGCTGTGAGGCGCTCGCTCATCGGACGTACCTGGCCGAACGTCATCGCGGTCGTCCTCTTCGTCTTCTTCATCTTCCCCGTCTACTGGATGGTCGCGACGTCCTTCAAGAAGGACGGCGACATCATCAGCAAGACGCCGGTCTTCATCCCGTTGAACGGGACGTTGGACCACTACGTCACCGCGGTCCACGCCAAGGACTTCTGGACGTTCGTCGGCAACAGCTTCACCGTCACCATCGGCGCCGTCCTGGCCTCGCTGGTGATCGCGACCCTGGCCTCGTTCGCCATCGCCCGGATGAAGTTCCGCGGCCGCAAGACCTTCGTGCTGGTCGTGATGGCCGCGCAGATGGCGCCGTGGGAGGTCATGACCATCGCGGTCTACATGATCTCGCGCGACAACGAGATGCTGAACAGCCTGGTGCCGCTGACCCTCTTCTACATGATGATGGTGCTGCCCTTCACGATCTGGACGCTGCGCAGCTTCATCGCCGCGGTGCCAAAGGAGCTGGAGGAGTCGGCCATGGTGGACGGCTGCACCCGTACCCAGGCCTTCGTGAAGGTGATCTTCCCGCTGCTGGCCCCCGGTCTGATGTCGACCTCGCTGTTCGGCTTCATCACCGCGTGGAACGAGTTCCCGCTCGTCCTGATCCTGAACAAGGAGTCGGGCCAGACCCTGCCGCTGTGGCTGTCCTCCTTCAAGACCGCCTTCGGCAACGACTGGGGTGCCACCATGGCCGCGTCCACGATGTTCGCCATCCCGGTGCTGATCCTGTTCGTCTTCCTGCAGCGCAAGGCGGTCGGTGGCCTCACCGACGGCGCCGTGAAGGGCTGATCCTCCGTGAGCATCCTCGTACCCACCCTCCCGGCCTCCGACCAGCTGCACCGTGACGCGCTGACCGTCCTGCAGCCCGGCTTCGTCGGCACCGAGCCGCCGGAGTGGCTGCTGCGTCACCTGGCGGCCGGTCTGGGCTCCGTGGCGCTGTTCGACCGCAACGTGGCCGACCTCGGCCAGCTCGCCGCGCTCACCGCGGCGCTGCGGGCCGAGAACCCCGACCTGCTGATCGCCATCGACGAGGAGTCCGGCGACGTCACCCGGCTGGAGGCGGGCTCCGGCTCGTCCTGGCCGGGCAACCTCGCCCTGGGCGCCATCGACGACCCGGCGCTGACCCGCGACGTCGCCCGTGAGCTGGGCCGCGCGCTGGCCGCCGCCGGCGTCAACTACAACTGGGCGCCCACCGCGGACGTCAACTCCAACCCGCGCAACCCGGTCATCGGCGTGCGCTCCTTCGGCGCCGACCCGGAGCTGTGCGCCCGGCACACCGCCGCCTGGGTGGAGGGCCTGCAGTCGGCCGGTGTCGCGGCCTGCTCCAAGCACTTCCCGGGCCACGGCGACACCGCCGTCGACTCGCACCACGGCCTGCCGGTCATCGACGTCGACCTCGACGTGCTGCGCGCCCGCGACCTGGTGCCGTTCCAGGCCGCGATCGCGGCCGACACCAAGGCCGTGATGACCGCCCACATCATGGTCCCGGCGCTCGACCCCAAGCTGCCCGCCACGCTCAGCCCGGCCGTGCTGCGCGACCTGCTGCGCGCCGCCCCCGAGGACGGCGGCCTGGGCTACCAGGGCCTGATCGTCAGCGACGCGATCGAGATGGGCGCCATCGCCGACAACTTCGGCATGGGCGAGGGCACCGTGCTGGCCCTGGTGGCCGGCGCGGACGCGATCTGCGTGGGCGGCGGCCTGGCCGACGAGGACACCGTGCTGATGCTGCGGGACGCCATCGTGGCGGCCGTGCAGTCCGGCCGGCTCCCGGAGGAGCGGCTCGCCGACGCGGCCGCCCGGGTGCGCGCGCTCGGCAGCTGGGCCCGGATCGCGGCCCAGGGCGAGCGGCCGCAGGCGGACCTCGCGGTCGGCCTGCGGGCGGCCCGCCGGGCGCTGCGGGTGGTCCGCGCGCCGGGCCGGGAGGTCCTGCCGGTGACCGAGCGCCCGTACGTGGCCTCGTTCTCCGCCGAGCCGAACATCGCCGTCGGCGACGTCACCCCGTGGGGCGTGGCCGGCATGCTGGCCGACCGCTTCCCGGGCACCCGGACCCGCGAGATCGGTGCCGAGGCCGCCGAGGCCGGGGCGCTGGACGCGCTGGTCGCCGAGGTGCTGGCCGACGCCGCCGACCGCCGCCTGGTGCTGGTGGTCCGCGACGCCCACCGCCACGAGTGGATGACGGCCGCGCTGGCCCGCCTGGTGGCGGCCCGTCCGGACGCCGCGGTGGTCGAGATGGGCCTGCCGCAGTCCGAGCCGGTCGGCGCCCTGTACGTCGCCACCCACGGCGCCGCCCGGGTCTGCGGGCTGGCCGCCGTCGAGGTGCTCACCGGCCAGTCGGGGGCGATCGGCTGAGTCCGCGTCGGAACGTCACGCCGGGTGCCGGGAGGCACCCGGCCGAGGGGCCCGTCATGCGCATGTCGCATGGCGGGCCCGTTGCGTTTTCCCGGGTGCTGACGCCGTGTGAGCCGCGACTTCGCGAGATGACGATGTTCCCTCAAATCGGCCTTAAGGGAGCCTTAAGTTCTACTTAGGGTGACCGCCGGGCGACTGATCGCCACGAGGTACAACAGGTCTGCAACGGCCTTGACCGCCAGGCCATTTGGCGTTGACACCAACTGTGGTCTAGGCCAGGCTCCAGTCCATCCGGTTCGAATTTCAATTTAGCCGGATGTGGTATTGGCCCCGAAGCTCTTCGCCGCCCCTCCCCGGACACCGTCCCGTCGGGCGCCGGCGCGCCGCCGGCGGGCACAAGTTCTAAAACACCCTCGGAGGATGGCGTGATTAAGCGTCGGTTCATGGCGACGGTCGGCATCATGGCGCTGGCCGCCGGACTGACGGCGTGTTCCTCGGGCGGATCGGCGTCGGGCGACGCCAAGACCGCCTCGGCCGACCCCCAGGCCGCGACCGGCACCGTGACGGTCTGGCTGATGGACGACGCCCAGAAGAACTGGCCCGACCTGGTCCAGCGGGTCAACGACGAGTTCGCGGCCAAGTACCCGAACGTGACCCTCAAGCTCGCCTACCAGGGCTGGGCCGACAAGGTGGCCAAGCTCGACAAGGCGATCGCCGACGGCACCGCGCCGGACGTGGTCGAGCTGGGCAACACCGAGACCATGAAGTACGTGCTCTCCGGCGCGCTGGCGCCCGTCGAGCGCAACACCTTCGACAACTCGGACACCTGGATCACGGCGCTCGCCAACACCTGCACCTACCAGGACAAGCTCTGGTGCGTGCCCTACTACGCGGGCGCCCGGGTCGCCATCTACAACTCGACGGCCTTCCAGCAGGCCACCGGCAACGCCGAGTTCCCCAAGACCGAGGACGAGCTGCGTGCGGCGCTCGACAAGATCGCGGAGAAGAACAAGAGCGACCGGACCTTCTCCCCGCTCTACCTGCCCGGTCCGTACTGGTACGCCGCGATGAGCTACGTCTCCGCGTACGGCGGAGCCATCGCCCGCTTCGACAGCGGCGGCATGTGGCACGGCACCCTGAGCGACCCCAAGTCCCAGCAGGGCATCACCCACTTCGTCGACCTGGTGCGCAAGTACAACAAGGGCGACCAGGCGGTCAACGAGCAGAACCAGTACGAGGCGATGGCCCGCGGCCACGCGGCGTCCTTCTACGGCAACGGCTACGAGGCGGCCAGCGTCGTCGCGCCGGTCACCGGCGACCCGAGCCTCAAGGACTCGGTGAAGGTGGCCACCATGCCCGGCCCGGGCGGCAAGCCCCTGCCGACCTTCATCGGCGGCTCGGCCCTCGCCGTCACCGCCAAGTCGCCCACGGCACCCCTGGCGACCGACTGGGTCCGGATGTTCACCAGCGCCAAGTCCGAGCAGGCGCTGGCCGACAAGGACATCCTGCCGAACAACCTCACCCAGCTGAACCCGCTGAAGACCAAGCCGGCCACCGCCGCCGCGGCCAACGCGGTGCCGGACGCCTGGTTCACCCCGCTGGCCCCCGGCTGGGGCCTGGTGGAGAAGCAGAAGATCCTGCCCGACATGCTGACCGCGATCCTCCGCGGCAAGCCGGTCGACCAGGCCACCAAGGAGGCGGACGCCGCCATCGACCAGCTCATCAACAAGGCCGGCTGAGCCGTCGCCCCGGGACGCCGGAGCCCCTCCCCGCACCGCCGGGAGGGGCTCCGCGCACCTCCGGGGCCCGCCGCACCCCCGGTGAGCACCTCCTCGGATGTGCCCCGGGCGGGCGGCCACCGTAGGATTGCCGCAGCATTCACCGCAGCGAGTGTGCGGACTCGCCGCCGTAGAGGTCCCCGCCGGGCATTCCCGTCCGGTCGGGGTGGAACCATCTCATCGGAGGCACACCCACGATGTCCGACACGCAGACCGTCCCTGGCCGGATCATGGCGGCGGAGATGGCCGAGCAGCCGGCCGTCCTGCAGCGCATCCTCGACGAGGGCGCTCCCAAGATCTTCGAGATCGCGTCCCGGATCGCCGCCCGCAAGCCGCGGTTCGTCCTCCTGACCGCGCGCGGTACCTCGGACAACGCGGCGCTGTACGCCAAGTACCTGATCGAGATCCTGCTGGGCAAGCCGGCCGGCCTGACCTCCATGTCCACCACCACCGCCTACGGCGCCAAGCCGGACCTGACCGACGTGCTGGTGATCACCGTCAGCCAGTCGGGCGGCTCGCCGGACCTCGTCGCCTCCACCAAGGCGGCCCGCGAGGCCGGTGCCATCACGCTCGCGGTCACCAACAACGCCGGCTCGCCGCTGGCCGAGGTCTCCGAGTTCCACATCGACGTGCTGGCCGGGCCGGAGAAGGCGCTGCCCGCCACCAAGACCTACACCGCCGAGCTGCTCGCCCTCTACCTGCTGGTCGAGGGCCTGCGCGGCGGCGACGGCGCGGCCGCCAAGGGCCTGCCGGAGCTGGCCGCGGGCGTCCTGGCCCGCCAGGACGAGGTCAAGGCCCTGGCGGAGCGCTACCGCTTCGCCCAGCGCCTGGTCATCACCTCGCGCGGCTACGGCTACCCGACCGCCCGCGAGGCGGCGCTGAAGCTGATGGAGACCACCTACATCCCGGCCTCCCCGTTCTCCGGCGCCGACCTGCTGCACGGCCCGCTGGCCATGGTCGACAACGTCTCCCCGGTCATCGCGATCGTCCCGGACGGCAAGGGCGGAGAGGCCCTGCAGCCGGTCCTGGACCGCCTGCGCGGCCGTGGCGCCGACCTGGTCGTGGTCGGCCAGCAGGCGCAGGTCGAGGCCGCCTCGGCGGGCTTCGCGCTGCCGGCCGGCGTGCCCGAGGAGGTGCAGCCGATCCTGGAGATCCTGCCGCTCCAGCTGCTGGCCTACGAGGTCACCATCGCCCGCGGCCAGGACCCGGACGCCCCGCGCGCGCTCGCCAAGGTCACCGAGACCCACTGACGCGCCCCGCAACGCCAGGAGCCCCCGTCCACAGCCTGTGGACGGGGGCTCCGGCGTTACCGCACGGCGTGCGGAGGAGGTCGGGAAAACACTACGGGCCACGGCGCCGACACGGGACCCTCAACCCATGCGGCTCCGCGGCCCGGAGCTGTCGTCGGGCGCCGGGGACGATCGAGAACTGTGCGGGGTCCTCGTTCGGCGGCGTCCGACCGAGGAGCGGCATCGCGCGGTCAGGGCAGTTGCGCGGTTGCCTCTCCTTGGTGCCCTTTCATTGTGGACTAGACCAATCTGGGTTGTCCAGGCCTCCCCGCAAATTGGTCTGGACAACTTGCCGGGGGAGTGGCCCGGCACCGGCGGCGGGGGTGCGCGGGGTCCGTTCGCACCCCCCTGGAGCTACGCTCGCCCTGTGCCCTCGCTCAACGAACTCGTCCGCCGCCACACCACCCTGACCGGTGCCGATGTGGAGTGGCTGCACATGCTGGTCTCGGAGTGGCAGCTGCTCTCCGACCTGTCCTTCGCCGACCTCGTGCTCTGGATCCCCACCTGGGACGGCATCCGGTACGTCTCGGTCGCCCAGATGCGCCCCAACACCGGCCCCACCTCCTACCAGGACGACATGGTCGGCCACCTCGTCCCGCGCGGCCGCCGCCCCCTGCTGGACGCCGCCTACGACGAGGGGCGGATCGTGCGCGAGGGCGATCCCGAGTGGCGCGAGGAGGTGCCGGTCCGGGTCGAGTCCATCCCGGTGCGGCGCGAGGGCAAGGTGCTCGGCGTGATCGCCCGCAACACCAACCTGCTGACCGTGCGCACCCCCAGCCGGCTGGAGCTCACCTACCTGCAGAGCGCCTCCGACCTCGCCCAGATGATCGCCGCCGGCACCTTCCCCTACCCCGGCGTCGAACTGGCCGACATGGACGCCGCACCGCGGGTCGGCGACGGCCTCATCCGCCTCGACGCCGACGGCATCGTCACCTACGCCAGCCCCAACGCGCTCTCCGCCTACCACCGGCTCGGCCTCACCACCGACCTGGTCGGCAGCCACCTCGGCCGCACCACCGCAGACCTCGCCCCGCCCTCCCGGGCCGCCGTGCACGAGGCGCTGGTGAAGCTGGCCAGCGGCTGGGCGCCCCGGCAGACCGAGATCGAGGCCCAGGGCGGCGTGGTCACCCTGCGGGCCATCCCGCTCAAGCCCAAGGGCACCCTGACCGGCTCCCTGGTGCTCTGCCGGGACGTCACCGAGCTGCGCCGGCGCGACCGCGAGCTGATGACCAAGGACGCCACCATCCGGGAGATCCACCACCGGGTGAAGAACAACCTGCAGACCGTCGCCGCGCTGCTGCGGCTGCAGTCCCGCCGGATGGACTCGGAGTCCGGCCGCGCCGCGCTCGACGAGGCGGTGCGCCGGGTCGGCTCGATCGCCATCGTGCACGAGACGCTCTCCCAGGCGCTGGACGAGCAGGTGGCCTTCGACGAGATCGCCGACCGAGTGCTGGCCATGGTGATGGAGCTGTCCCAGGACGGCCGGGTGGCGACCCGCCGCAGCGGCAGCTTCGGCATCCTCTCGGCCGAGGTGGCCACCCCGCTGGCGATGGTGCTGACCGAACTGCTGCAGAACGCCCTAGAACACGCGTTCGGCCCGAGCGCCTCCGGCAACCTGGAGGTCAGCGCGCTGCGCGGGCGGGCGCCGGCCACCGGCATGGGTTGGTCGGACAGTTGGAACGGCGGGGCCCGCCCGGAGGAGTACCTGCTGATCACGGTGCAGGACGACGGCAAGGGCATGCCGGAGGGCTTCGACCCGCAGCAGGCGGGCAACCTCGGGCTGCAGATCGTCCGGACGCTGGCCACCGGGGAGCTCGGCGGCACCTTCGACATGGTGGCCGGCCCGAACGGCGGCACCAAGGTGGTCCTGGAGATCCCGGTGCGCTGAGGTGCGCCGAGGCGCGTTGACGTGTACGGGGGCGTGCGTCCGGAGTGAGCGCCGGTCGCACGCTCCTTCGCGACGGCGGGAGAGCCTTCGCAACGGCGGGAAAACAGAAACGAGGCCCTGTCGACCGGGGGGGGTGGGTCGACAGGGCCTCTCAACCCGTTCCGGCCGTCGGGGGGAGTCGGCCGGAACGGGGGCTCTTGGTGGTGCGACACCAGCCGGTGCGTTGCACACGGTGAGCGCCACAGCTCCACAATATTGCTCTAAGTGAACAGTATCAAGTGGCTGGGCGGGCCGGTGTCGCGGGACCTCATCGAGCAAGGCCCTTTGTGCGGAAGGCTTCACCAGGAGGTGCAGGGGAAGCCTGTGATCATGTGTTGATCGGTGCTGTGGTTACTGCTGGTACTACGGCGTGTGATCAGGCGGTGCGGGCGCGGTTGCGGGCGGCACGGCGCTTCATGGCGCGGCGCTCGTCCTCGCTCATGCCGCCCCAGACGCCGGCGTCCTGGCCGGTCTCGAGGGCCCACTGGAGGCACTGCTCCATGACCGGACAGCGGCGGCACACGGCCTTGGCTTCCTCGATCTGCAGCAGAGCGGGACCGGTGTTCCCGATCGGGAAGAACAGCTCCGGGTCCTCTTCGCGGCAGACAGCGCGGTGGCGCCAGTCCATGGTCGTCCAACTCCTCCTGCCGGCGGGGGTTGCCCGATCGGCACATCGATGGTCCTTGTGAATGTGAACGCTTTCACGAATCCCGCAACAGCAAAAGAGACCAAAGGCCCATCGGGCCTGGGAGGTCTGTGCTGGGGAGGGATTCGGCGACTCGAGGGACACCTCGCGGTCGGCTCCCCCAGTTTCGAGGTTTGCCGTCGCTGCGATGTGTCCCGAGCGCCATGTAGAGGTTCGCAAACCTCAGGCCCGGATACAACCCCCTTCAGGAAGGAATTTTGGATTCTTCGGTGTCGCCTAGCTCACAGCCGGTACTTCTATGGAGTGAAGGGGGCTTGTGCGTTCGAGAAGAAGGGTGAAGGGCCCTTCTAGTCACACAATCACACGCAGTGCCCGCCGTACGCCTGTGAAACTGACGCGACTCCTGGATCCAAGGTGGTCCCCGTCGACCTGGAACGGGACCGGTTCCTCCGAAACCAAGGTGAAGTGACGGACGTCGTGATAGGAGACGACATGCTTCCCGGAGGGGCCGTCCGGCGTGCCGTCATCGCTCGAAGGACCGTGCGACCGCAGGATCTGACGGACCGTTCGAGCGGTGCCGAACGCTGTCATCCGGGTGATGCCGAAGACGTCGAGATCCGAGTCGAAGGAGGCGCGCGGCGAGGGGTAGACGGGGCGGTTGCCCAGGAACGTCCACGGCGAGGTGTTGCTGACTATCGCCAGTACCAGGCCCGGCACGGGCTCGTGGCCCGCCAGCGCCAGCGATACCGGGCCTGATCTGCGCTGCTCACGTTGGGTGACGAAGTGGCGGAGTGCCTGGGCGACGTAGAGCGCGTGGGTGGACTTGCGCCCCGCCCGGCGCTGCTCCTCGACCCGGCCGACCACGCCGGCGTCGAAGCCCAGTCCCGCGGTGAAGGTGAACCAGCGGTCCGGCAGGCCCTCGGTCATCGCCTTGCCCAGCCCGATCCACCGCTCGCGCCGGCGCTCCAGCGCGTCCAGCAGGACGCCGGTCGCCTCCACCGGGTCGTTCGGCAGGCCCAGCGCGCGGGCGAACACATTGGTCGAGCCGCCGGGGACCACGGCCAGCCGCGGCACCCGCTCGCCCGGGCCGTGCGCGAGCAGCCCGTTGACCACCTCGTTGACGGTGCCGTCCCCGCCCAGCGCGACCACCAGGTCGACCGCGCCGTCCTCCGCCGCCTCGCGGGCCAGATCGCGCGCGTGGCCGCGGTACTCGGTCTGCGCCACCTCCAGCTTGAGGTCACTGCGCAGGGCGTGGATCAGGACGTCCCGGGTACGGCCGCTGGTGGTGGTCGCTTTCGGATTGACGACCAGGAGAGCGCGCATGGGCCCAGCCTACGGGGCGGTACGGACCAACCGGCGGCTACCCTGCTGGAGTGACCGCAGAATCCTCCGCACCCGTACCCGCGCCCGGCACCGACCGGCCGACGGCCCTGACCCTGGGCGCCGCCATCACCGCCGTCGAGGGCGCCACGCTGGCCGTCGTCGGCGTCTGGGACATGGTCGCCGCGCTGTCCGGCCAGTCCAAGCAGCTCGTCCTCAACGAGTTCGGCGGCCTGGTGATCGTGCTGCTCGGCGTGGCGCCGCTGCTGGCCGCCAGGGCGCTGCTCAGGACCCGCCGCTGGGGCCGCAGCCCCGCCGTGCTGACCAACTCGATCTGCCTGCCTGTCGCGTACTACATGTGGCAGAGCGGCGGGGCGATGGCCGGGGTCGGCGTGGGCGTCGGCCTGCTCGGCCTGGTCGGCATCGGCGCGCTGCTCAGCCCGAAGGCGACGGCGGCCCTCTACGCTCCGCACGAGGGCTGAGCGCGGAGGGCCGCCGCCTTCCACCGTTCTCCGTACGACCCGACGGCCGCCGCTGAGCGGCCGTCAGTCGTTCTCCGGTCGTCACTCCTCCACGAGGAGCTTCTCCCGCAGCTGGGCCAGGGTCCGGGCGAGCAGCCGGGAGACGTGCATCTGCGAGATGCCCACCTCGGCGGCGATCTGCGACTGCGTCATGTTCCGGAAGAACCGGAGCACCAGGATCTTCTGCTCGCGGGGCGGCAGTTGGGCCAGCAGCGGCTTGAGCGACTCGCGGTACTCGACGCCCTCCAGCGCCTCGTCGGTGGCGCCCAGGGTGTCCGCGACGGCCGGCGACTCGTCGTCGCTGTCCGGCACGTCCAGCGACAGCGTGGAGTACGCGTTGGCGGACTCCAGCCCCTCCAGGACGTCCTCCTCGGAGATCCCCAGGTGCTCCGCCAGCTCGTGCACCGTGGGGGAGCGGCCGTGCCGCTGGGAGAGCTCGCTGGTCGCCGTGGTCAGCGACAGCCGCAGCTCCTGCAGCCGGCGCGGCACCCGGACCGCCCAGCCCTTGTCCCGGAAGTGCCGCTTGATCTCGCCGACGATGGTCGGCGTCGCGTAGGTGGAGAACTCGACCCCGCGCTCGTGGTCGAACCGGTCCACCGACTTGATCAGCCCGATGGTGGCGACCTGGGTCAGGTCGTCCAGCGGCTCGCCCCGGTTGCGGAACCGCCGTGCCAGGTGCTCGACCAGCGGGATGTGCATGCGCACCAGCTGGTTGCGCAGCTCGACCCGCTCGGGGGAGCCCTCGGGCAGCGCCGAGAGCCGCACGAACAGGGCCCGGGCCGCCTCGCGGTCCGGTGCCCCGCTGCGCTGCGGGCCCTGCGCGGGCACCGCCGCGCGCAGCACCTCGGCCGCCTCGGCGGCGTCCTCGGTGTCGTCGTGGTCGTCGGCCCCGTCCGCGCCCCCGGGGGCCGGGCCGTCGCCGTCCGGTTCGTCGTCCGGGCGGCCGGCGTCCGGGAGGTCCGCTGCCGACGGCACGGGCGGGGGCGACTGATCGGGCGACGACTGGGGCGTCGGCTCGGTCGGCTGGCTCATCCGGTGGGCGTCCTTCGGGTGCGCTTCGTCGGTGGCGGCGAGGCCGGGAACGCTCGCCTGGGTCGGTACGGCAGGGCCCGCCGTCGCGAGGCCGGTACGGTCCAGATCACTCACGGCCATTCCCCCGTTCCGTTCCGGGAGCACCGGGGCGGTCGGCCCCGGTTCGTCTCGTTGGTCGTACCGCCGGGTGGGCGGTACCGGGAGCCGTCCGTCCGGCCCGGTGGTGCCGGGCGGACGGCCCTTGTTCGGTGCTGCTGCCGCGTCGCCGCGGCGGTTCTAGTGGGCGGCGGGGCCGCCGCGCTTCTTGTGCAGGCTGATCGACACGGTCTTGTCCTCGGCGACCGCCGACTCGACCTCGCCCGCGAGCGCGGAGAGCACCGTCCAGGCGAAGGTGTCCCGTTCGGGCGCCCGGCCGTCGGTGGTGGGTGCCGAGACGATCACCTTCAGTGAGTCGCCGACCAGCCGGAACTCGCAGGAGAGGACCGAGCCGGGGACGGCCTGCTGGAGGAGGATGGCGCAGGCCTCGTCGACCGCGATGCGCAGGTCCTCGATCTCGTCCAGCGTGAAGTCCAGCCGGGCCGCGAGGCCCGCCGTGGCCGTCCGCAGGACCGAGAGGTAGGCCCCGGCCGCGGGCAGCCGGACCTCCACGAAGTCCTGCACTCCGGGCTCGCCGTCGATCTGGGACACCCTCACCTCCTGGGTGACGCGCTGTGCTTCCGGGCCGGTGGCCGCGGCACTGTCTGTTGCTTGGCTCAACTGCTTCGCCCCAACTGTCCAGAGGGGTGGTGCGGTACGTACCGGTCATACCCCTCGGGGGGTGGCCGGACGCCGCCGTCCGCCCGAGACGTTACCGCGTTCCTGCCCCGGTGCGGGAGTCACTCATGGTAAGGCATCGCGACACAGGGTGGCAGTGGTCTGCACCCGGCCTCCGCACGCCTCCGGCGTGCGCCGTTTCGCGCGCCGCTCTCAGCGGGCGCCGGCGGCGGTGAGCGCGTCCCCGGTGAGGCGGTAGACGGTCCACTCGTCCATCGGCACGGCGCCGAGCGCCTTGTAGAAGTCGATCGAGGGCCGGTTCCAGTCCAGCACCGACCACTCGACCCGGGAGTAGCCGCGCTCGACGGCGATCCGGGCCAGCTCCAGCAGCAGGGCCTTGCCGTGGCCGCCGCCGCGGGAGGTCGGGCGGACGTAGAGGTCCTCCAGGTAGATCCCGTGGGTGCCCCGCCAGGTCGAGTAGTTGAGGAACCAGAGCGCGAAGCCGACCGGCTCGCCGGTGGTGTCGTCCTCGGCGATCAGGCCGTACAGGGCGGGGGAGTCGCCGAACAGCGCGTCGTGCAGCTGCCGCTCGGTGGAGACCACCTCGTGGACGGCCTTCTCGTAGTCGGCGAGTTCGCGGATCATGGCGTGGATGACGGGGACGTCGGAGGGGAGGGCGGTGCGGATCATGACCCCGAGCCTACTGGGCCGGTTCGTTCTCGTCCCAGGCCTGGACGGAGGTCTGGTCGACGATCCGCCCGTCGCGCAGCTCGGCGGTGGAGCTGACCAGCACCCGGACCCCGTCCGGGTAGCGGCAGGACTCCAGGAAGGCGAGGCGGTCGGCCTGGACCACCACCTGCTCCAGGGTGTGGCTCATCTCGCGGCCGTAGAGGTCGTCCAGCATCGCGCCGATCTCGTCCCTGCCGTGCATCACCAGCGGGTGGCTGGGCTGGGTCTTGCGGTCGACCACGCGCAGTTCGGCGTCGTCCGCGTAGAGCGCCAGCAGGGCCCGCGGGTCGGCGCGTTCGATGCCCTCGCGCAGGGCCCGGACGTCGAAGGCGGACGGTGCGGCCATGGTGGTCATTGCTCGCTCCTCCGGTCGGTTCCGTCGGCTCGTACCTCTTGAGCGTACGCCCGTCGGAACCGGCCGGAGGACGGGCCGGGCGGCGGTGGGGACCGCGGCGGGAACGGCCCCGGCTCAGCGGGCCGGGACGGTCCGCAGGTAGTCCGCCAGGGCGGTGATCGCGGCCGGGTTGCGCGGGCTCTCGACCAGGTCGACGTAGTCGAGGACGAAGATCCGGTCGTTGCGCACCGCGGAGACGCCGGCCAGCGGCGGGAAGGACTTCAGGAACCTCCGCTTCGCCTCGGCGTCCGGGGTGCCGTAGTTGTTGATCACGATCACCTCGGGATCGCGCTGGACCACGCTCTCCCAGCCGACGGTGGTCCAGGAGTCGGCGACGTCGCCCATCACGTTCCGGCCGCCGGCCTTGGCGATGATCTCCTCCGGGGCGGCGAACCGGCCGGAGGTGTACGGCTTGTCCTCGCCGCTGTCGTACAGGAAGACGGTCGGCCGGTGCGCGGGCTCGGGGATCGCGGCGATCTGCGCCTTGAAGCCGGCGATCAGCCGGTCGGCCCGGTCCCGGACGTCGAAGATCTCGCCCAGGTTGGCCAGGTCGGTGTAGAGCGCGTCGAGCGGCGACATCACCCCGCGCTCCGGGCCCTTGCCGCTGCGGCAGGACTCGGTGAGCACGTAGGAGCCGATGCCGAGGCCGGACAGGGTCTGCGGGGTGAAGCCCTTCCCCTCGTCGAAGCCGTAGTGCCAGCCGGCGAAGACCAGGTCGGCCCTGGCGTCCAGCACGGTCTCCTTGGTGATCGCGTCCTTGGAGAGCCACTTGGCCCGCTGGTAGCCGTCCTTCCAGGCGACCTTGTCGACCTGCCCCTTGTCGTCGGGCATCACGTAGCCGGCCATCCGGTCCTCCAGGCCGAGCGCGAACATCAGCTCGGTGATGCCGACGTCGTTGGTCACGGTGCGGGCCGGCTTCTCCTTGAAGGTGACCTCGGCGCCGCAGTTCTGCACGGTCACCGGATAGTGGGCGGAGGCGTCGGCGGCGCCGTCACCGCTGGGGGTGATCTCGGCGCCGCAGCCGGTGAGCGCGAGGGCGAGCAGGGCGGCGGCGGCAACGGCCTTGGTGCGCATGGGGATCCTCGGGAAGGGCGGTCGGCGGGGGAGGGGGGTTACGGAAGACGGTCGAGCAGCAGCTGGACGGCGCCGGTGACCGGGTGCCGCACGGGCGTCGCGCGGACCTTGAACACCTCGGCCAGCAGGCCGGGTTCGAGCACCTCGGAGGGCGGGCCCGAGGCGACGATCCGGCCGTCCGCGACCACGTACAGCAGGTCGCAGTGCCCGGCGGCCAGATTGAGGTCGTGCAGCGCGGTGAGCACCGTGGGACCGGCCTCCCGGACCAGGGCCAGCACCTCCAGCTGGTGCGCGATGTCCAGGTGGTTGGTGGGCTCGTCGAGGACCAGCACCTTGGGCTCCTGGACCAGCGCGCGGGCGATCAGCACCCGCTGCTTCTCACCGCCGGACAGGCTCAGGAAGCCCCGGGCGGCCAGGTGCGCGGCGCCCACCCGGCGCAGCGCCTCGGCGCAGCGGTCCTCGTCCCCGGCGGACGGCCCGGCCAGGGCGCCGCGCCGGTGCGGCAGCCGGCCCATGCCGACCACCTCGGCCACCGTGAAGTCGAACTCGGCGGAGTGCTCCTGCGGCAGCGCCGCCACCCGCCGGGCGGCCTCGCGCGGGGCCAGCGCGTGCAGGGCGTCGCCGCCCAGCAGGACGGCGCCGGCGGCGGGCCGCAGCGCCCGGTAGACGCAGCGCAGCAGGGTGGACTTGCCGCTGCCGTTGGGGCCGATCAGGCCGACCACCTGGCCGGCGCCGGCGGTCAGCGTGACGTCGTGGACCAGCCGGACGCCGGCCAGGTCGACCGAGACCCGGTCGACGGCGAGGTCCAGGGCGGCGGGGGAGGCGTTCACCGGCCGCCTCCGAAGGTGTAGCCGCGCCGGCGCATCAGCAGCAGGAAGCAGGGCACCCCGACGGCCGCGGTGACCACGCCGACCGGCAGTTCGGCGGGTGCCAGCAGGGTGCGGGAGACGATGTCCACCCAGACCAGCAGCAGCGCCCCGGCGAGCGGCGCGACCAGCAGCACCCGGCGGTGGCCGGCGCCGACCAGCATCCGCACCAGGTGCGGGACCATCAGGCCGACGAAGCCGATCGCCCCGCTGACCGCGACCACGGTGCCGGTGACGGCGGCGGTGACCACGAACAGTTCGCGGCGCAGCCGGTCCGGGTCCACGCCGAGCGAGGCGGCCGTCTCGTCGCCCATGGCCAGCGCGTCCAGCCGTCCGGCGGCGCAGGCCAGGTACGCCAGTCCGGCCAGCACGGTGACGGCGGCTATCGGCACCGAGCCCCAGGTGGCGCCGCCGAGGCTGCCGAGCAGCCACATCAGGGCGGAGCGGGCGGCCTCGCCGCGGGCGGCGGCGAAGACCATCAGCGCCGTCAGCGCGGAGAAGCCGTACGACATCGCGGTGCCGGTGAGCACCAGCCGCAGCGGGGTGAGCCCGTGGGCGGTCCTGGCCGTCAGGTAGACCAGCACCATGGCGAGCAGGGCGGCGGCGAAGGCGGAGACGGAGATCGCCCAGACGCCGAGCGAGGCGAAGGCGCCCAGCATCAGCACGGCGTTGGCGCCGACCGAGGCGCCGGAGGAGATGCCGAGCACGAAGGGGTCGGCGAGCGCGTTGCGGACCATCGCCTGGACGGCGACGCCGGTGGCGGCGAGTCCGGCGCCGACCACGGCGGCCAGGACGGCGCGCGGCAGCCGTATCTCCCAGACGATCGCGTAGGCGGCGGCCTCGTCGGCCTCCAGCCGGCCGCCCGTCAGCCCGGCGCGCAGCAGTCGCAGCACCTGCCCCCAGCCGAGTCCGGAGGAGCCCACGGCGACGGCGCAGACCAGGGAGACCAGCAGCGCCGCGGCGAGGGCGGCGGCCAGCGGTACGGCGGGTGTTCGGCGCGGGCCCGGCGGGCCCGGCGGGGCCGCGGCGGTGGCCGGTGCGGTCGCGGTGCTGCTCACTGGTGCGCGCCTTGCCTCGGGCCGCGGACGGCGCGGGGCGGCGCGCCCGGGCGCGGGTGTGCCGGGGCGCCATCCCCTCGCAGTCCACGGCGAGTTGTCGGGAGGTCGGCGTCCTCGGGCGATCGGGCTCACGGGCGCGGGGCACCGTTTACCGTTGCGGGTCAGCGCCGGATTCGCACCGGCTTTCCCCTCAGGACACCTCGGCAGCATAACAAGCGCTCGGGTCAGGCAACCCTTACCGCCCTGACTGTGGTCACGGACACATGGGCGAGCGCCCCCGTCCGCGGTGTGCGGACGGGGGCGCTCGGAAGGGGACTGAGCGGGGATCAGCCCTGCTTGGTCTCCCAGAAGATCCTGTCGACCTCGGCGATGAGGTCGAGCAGCGCCTGGCCGGTGGCCGGGTCGGTGGACGCCTTGGCGGCCGAGGCGGCCTTCAGGGTGTCGTTGACGAGCTGGTGCAGCTGCGGGTACTTCTCGAAGTGCGGGGCCTTGAAGTAGTCGCTCCACAGCACCGAGATGTGGTGCTTGACGGCCTCGGCGCGCTGCTCCTTGATGATGACGGCGCGAGCGCGGAAGTGCGCGTCCTCGTTGGCCTGGTACTTCTCCTGGGTGGCCTTGACGGACTCGGCCTCGATGCGGGCCTGGGCCGGGTCGTACACGCCGCAGGGCAGGTCACAGTGGGCGTGGGCGGTGGTGCGCGGTGCGAACAGGCGAGAGAACATGGGAGTCCTTCCTTTGATCGTCTTCCCGCGCCCGAGATTACCCTTCGGGCCCTGCGGTTTCTCGGTCGGACGGCGGGCCCAGGGCGAAAGGCGGAGCCGGAACCGGGCGAATCCGGACATCGGCGGGGCGCGGCCCGTGCGGCAGACTGGTGTGCGACCGCGGGACGCGGCGGGACGCGGGCCGGGAGGAGGAGTCGTGGCACGGAGCGCGGAACCGGAGGAGGGGCCCCCGGCGGGCGGCGCGCCGTTCGGGCTGATCGACGTCGCGGGGGACTCGATGGTGCCGACCCTGCGCGACGGCGACCAGCTGCTGGTGCGGTACGGCGCGCGGATCCGGCCCGGCGCGGTGGTGGTCTTCCGGCACCCGTTCCAGCAGAACCTGCTGGTCGTCAAGCGGGCCGACGGCCGTCGGCCGAAGGGCTGGTGGCTGCTGTCCGACAACCGGCCGGTGGACAGCGACAGCCGCAGCTACGGCGCGGTGCCGGACGAACTGGTGCTCGGCCGGGTGCTGCTGCGGCTTCGCCCGCGCCCGGCCTGGCTGGCGCCGGGCCGCCGGCTGGAGCGGGTGCTGCTCTTTGGCCCGCTGGCCCGGGTGCCCGGGCTGGCCCGTCGCCTCGGCGTCTGGGTCCGCCCGGAGGAGCTGCAGAACTCCTGAGCCCCGGCCCCGCGGACCTCCCTAGCCCTGTGCTTCGCCGGCCGCCGCGGCGGCCTCCAGGCGCTTGCGGGCCCGGTAGGCGGCGACGTTGGCGCGGGTCGCGCAGCGGTCCGAGCAGTACCGGCGGGAGCGGTTGGTGGAGGTGTCCAGGTAGGCGTTGCGGCAGGGCGCGGCCTGGCAGATGCCGAGCCGGTCGGCGCCCAGCTCGGTGAGGTGGACGGCCAGGCCCATGCAGGCGACGGCGCTGAAGTGCGCGGTGGCGGTGGGGGAGTTGTCGGCGAGGTGCAGGTGCCAGCGGGGCCGGCCGGCCTCGTCCAGATAGTCGTGCCCGGAGACCAGCGGGCTGACCGGGAACTCCATCAGCAGGCTGTTCAGCAGGTCGACGCTGCGGACCTCCTCGCCCTCGGCGGCGGCCTCGAAGACCCCGCGCAGCCGGGTGCGGACGGCCCGCAGCCGGGGCAGGTCGGACTCGTCGGCGAGGTCGCGGGCCCGGGCGGAGTCCGTGAACAGGCCGCGCACCGCGTCCACCGAGGTCAGCGAGTCGGTGCCGCGCTCGGGCTCCTCGGTGTTCACCAGCCGGACGGCCAGATCGGCGTACGAGGCGAGCTCCACGGTGGTCCTTCCAGAGGCGGTAACGGGCTGATCGCCTCCAGCCTATTACCTCAGGGGTGAAAGCGGGAAAGCGGCGGCGCCCGGCAGGACCGGCCTGCCGGGCGCCGCGGTGCGGTGCGCTCAGAGCACCTTGGAGAGGAAGGCGCGGGTGCGCTCGTGCTGGGGGTTGGTGAGGACCTCGCGGGGGTTGCCGGACTCGACGACCACGCCGCCGTCCATGAACACCAGCGCGTCGCCGACCTCGCGGGCGAAGCCCATCTCGTGGGTCACCACGATCATGGTCATCCCCTCCTCGGCGAGGCCGCGCATGACGTCCAGGACGTCGCCGACCAGCTCGGGGTCGAGCGCCGAGGTCGGCTCGTCGAACAGCATCAGCTTGGGCTTCATGGCGAGCGCCCGGGCGATGGCGACGCGCTGCTGCTGGCCGCCGGAGAGCTGGGAGGGGTAGTTCCCGGCCTTGTCGGCCAGGCCGACCCGCTCCAGCAGGGCCATGGCGTGCTCCTTGGCCGAGGCCTTGGACTCGCCCTTGACCTGGACCGGCGCCTCCATGACGTTCTCCACCGCGGTCATGTGCGGGAAGAGGTTGAAGCGCTGGAACACCATGCCGATGTCCCGCCGCTTGAGCGCGACCTCGCGGTCCTTGAGCTCGTAGAGCTTGTCGCCCCGCTGCTGGTAGCCGACCAGGTCGCCGTCCACCCAGAGGCGGCCGCCGTTGATCTTCTCCAGGTGGTTGATGCAGCGCAGGAAGGTCGACTTGCCGGAGCCGGACGGGCCGACCAGGCAGAAGACCTCGCTCTGCCGGACCTCCAGGTCGATGCCCTTGAGCACCTCGACCGGGCCGTACGACTTGTGGACGCCCTCGGCCTTCACCATCGGGCGGGCGTCGGCGGGGGCCTTGATCAGGTCGGTCATGCGTGGCCGCCTCCCTCGAGTCCGGGGACCACGTCGTTCTTGGCCTTCGGGGCGGGCCTGCCGCCGAACAGCAGCCGCAGCCGCTGGAGCGGGGTGGGCGGCAGCGTCCGGTTCGCACCACGAGCGTAGTGCCGCTCGATGTAGTACTGCCCCACCGTGAGGATCGAGGTCATGAGCAGGTAGTAGATGCTGACCGCGACCAGGACCGGGATGGTCTGGAAGGTCCGCGAGTAGATGTCGTGGCCGGCGGTGAACAGCTCGGACAGCGAGATGACCTGGACCAGCGAGGTGGTCTTCAGCATCGAGATGGTCTCGTTGCCGGTCGGCGGGATGATGACCCGCATCGCCTGGGGGAGCACGATCCGGCGCAGTGCGGCCGCCCGGCTCATGCCCAGCGCGTGGGCGGCCTCGGTCTGCCCCTCGTCGACGGACTGGATGCCGCCGCGGACGATCTCCGCCATGTACGCCGCCTCGTTGAGGCCGAGGCCGAGCAGGGCGGCGGTGAAGGTGGGGATCAGGACGTTGGTCGACTCGGACCAGAGCTCGGGGCCGAACGGGATGCCGATCGACAGCTTCGGCCAGAGGGCGCCCAGGAAGTTCCAGAACACCAACTGCACCAGGACGGGGGTGCCGCGGAAGACCCAGATGTAGAACCAGGCCGTGCCCGACAGCAGCGGGTTCGGCGACAGCCGCATGATCGCGAGGAGTACGCCGCCGGTCACGCCCATCAGCATGGACAGGACGGTCAGCTCCAGTGTCACGACGATGCCGCGCAGGATCTGCTCGTTCTGCAGCGTGTCCTTGACGACGTCCCACTGGAACGCGGGGTTGAAGATCAGGGCGTGGAGCAGCATCGCCGCGAGAACGGCGATGACGGCGGCTCCGGCCCAGCGTCCGGGGTGGCGGACCGGGACGGCCTTGATGGTCTCAGGCCGTCGCGATTTCACCGCCCCCTGCTCGGAAGAATTCACCTTGGGGCCTCAGGGGGTGTGGTGGTGCGAGGGATCAGCTCTTGGCGGCGTTGATCTCGGACTTCTCGATCGCGCCGGCCTCGACGCCCCACTTCGCGAGGATCTGCTTGTAGGTGCCGTCGGCGATCAGCGACTGGATCGCGCCCTGGACGGCCTGGGCCAGCGGGGAGCCCTTGTCGACGATGACGCCGTAGGGCGCGCTGTCGTAGGTGTCGCCGAGCTTCTCCAGCTGGCCGTTGGTCTGCTTGATCGCGTAGTCGACGACCGGGGAGTCGGCCATCATCACCTGGTCGCGGCCGGAGACCAGCGCGGTGGTGACGTCGGTCTGCAGGGTGAACTTGTCGCCGTCGTTCGGGATGGCCGGCTTGCCCGCCTTGGCGCACTCCGGGTTGCGGACGTCGGTGACCTCCTGGGCCTGGGTGGTGCCGGTCTGCACGGCCACCTTCTTGCCGCAGAGGTCCTTGGGGTCGATCTTGTCCGGGTTGCCCTTCTTCACCGCGACGGCGCTGCCGGCGGTGAAGTAGGTGACCATGTCGACGGTCTGCTCGCGCTCCTTGGTGTCGGTGAAGGAGCTCATGCCGAGCTGGTACTTCTTCGCCGTGATGCCCGGGATGATCGAGGTGAAGTCGGCGTTCTGCACGTCGGCGGTCAGGCCGAGCTTCTTGGCGATGGCGCCGGCGAGGTCGACGTCGAGGCCGACGATGTTGCCCTTGTCGTCCTTGAACTCGTTGGGCGCGTAGGAGGCGTCGGCGGCGACGATGAGCTTGCCCGAGCTCTTGACGTCGGCCGGGACCAGCGGGGCCAGGGCCGGGTCGGCGGCCACGGCCGCGACGGTGGCGCTCGGATTGGCGCCCGCGGCACCGCTGTTGGAGGAGGACTCGCTGCTGCCGCAGGCGGTGAGCACGAGCGACGCGGACGCGAGCACCGCCGCGGTGGCGAGGAAGCGGGTGCGCTGGGTACGGGCGGTCATGGGGGATCTCCTCCTGAGGGAGAGGTCGGGCGGAGCGCGCCGCGGGGGAGCGGCGCACCGGGGCAGCAAAGGCCGTACGGCGCTGTACGGGTGGGGCTGGGTGAACTGCGCGCAAGGGTGGTACGGGTACTGCTCTCCGCCACCGTCCGCCGAGGTGGGCGTTGACCGAGCCGCCTCGACCAGTGGCCGGCTCGCTCCGAGATGGGGGGAATCCTGCCATCTGATGACGGTCGGGTGGCCTTCATTCAGATCAAAATCGGATAACGAGGGGCCGTGCTGTCCGCTATGCGGATGAATATCGTGTCCCTGTCACCCTGTGTATAAGTATGCAGACCACCCTGCTGCCCATCCGGAGGCCAGGCCGCGCGCTCGCCCGATCGCGCACCCGCTCCCGCGGCGGCCCGGCCCGGCCCCGCCCCGGCCCTCGCCCTGGCCCCCGCCCGGGGCCCGGCTCAGAGGCCCCCGTTGACCACCGCGTTCTGGGCCGCCCCCGCGCTCACGTTCCACTTGGCGAGGATCTTGTCGTACTCGCCGCTCTGGATCAGCTGGTCGACCGCCTTGGCCAGCACGTCGCGCAGCGCGGTGTCCTCCTTGCGCAGCGCGATCCCGTACGGGTTGGAGCGGGACTGCGAGCCGACCACCTCGAAGCGGTTGCCGCCGTCGGTGGTCTTCGCCGCGTAGGCGGCCACCGGGAAGTCGTTCAGCCCGGCCTGCGCGGCGCCGGCGGCGACCTCGGCCAGCGCCTTGGCGTCGGTGTCGAACTTGTGCACCGTGAGCTGCTTGCCGGTCCGGGCGCAGGCGGCGGCCTGGCGGGCGACGATCTCGTCCTGGGTGGTGCCGGACTGCACCGCCACGGTCTTGCCGCAGAGGTCGTCCAGGGTGCGGATGCCCTTCGGGTTGCCCTTGGCGACCACCATCGAGGTGCCGGCGATGAAGTAGTCGACGAAGTCCACCGCCTTGCCGGTCGGCTTGCCGGCCTCGTCCACGCCCTCCTGGCGCTGGCGGATGTCGCTGAGCGCGGACATCACCACGTCGTACTGCTTGTTGTGGAGATCCGGTATGAGCTTGTCGAAGGGGGTGTCGACGTACTCGATGCGCAGGTCCAGGATCCGGCCGAGCGCCGCGGCGATGTCCGGATCCAGCCCGTCCGGCTTGCCGTCGGCGCCCCGGAACTCGACCGGCGGGTAGTTGACGTCCATGCCGATCCGCAGCACCTTGCTCATCTGCTGGGCCTTCGGCACCTTCGCCCGGATCGCCTGGACCGGGTCCTTGGCCGTCTCCTCGCCCCCGCCGCAGCCGCTCAGCAGCAGTGCTCCGGTGGTGGCGAGGGCGAGCGCGGCGACGGCCGGCCGTCGGTACTGGGCACGGTGATGCATCGGTGGACTCCTGTGGGAGGGAGGGGACGGCGCCGCGGCGTCGCGGAGGTGTACGCGAGATGGCGGAGGAACGGATCCTCCCATCCCGGCCTGCCCGGCCCGTGGCCGGGTGTGTCAGAATTCGGTACCGGGTGACCCCCGACGCTCGAACCAGACCGCCGGGCCGCAACAGGCTCGGGGTGCGCAGGAACGGAAGTCCAGGACGACGACTCCGTATCCGAGGCGCCGGCCTCCCCTCCGCGTCTGCGTTCACCACTGCGGGTGCGCGTTCTTCGCTTCGCCGTTTCCGCAGCCGGGGCCGGTTCTCGCGGCGCCTGGTGCCCCCAGGTGGCTGTGAGGCGTACGACAACCATGTGACTTGGACGAAAAGGCATGGGTGCGATGCCCTCGTCCGACCTACGCTCGGCCCGGAAGCACAGCGCAGACCCGACGCAGACAAATCCATAAACCCTCATCCGAGGGCGTCCGTCCGACGGCGGCGCCCCGACCCAGTCCCGGGGACGCTTCGGCGTTCCCGGGTTCCGGTTACCGGCCACCGGTCGCCGGATGCCGGAACCGGCCGGGTCGTCCGCTCCGTCGGCCGGGTGTCCTCGCTCGATCAATGACGAAGAGGTCATCGTGGCAGCGGAGATCATCCACAGCACTACCCAGGACACCGACGATCCGGTCGACGCGGTGTTCGCGCTCCACCGCGGCGGAAAGATGGAGGTCCGGGCGACCGTCCCGGTGCGCGACGCGGACGACCTGTCCCTCGCCTACACCCCCGGTGTGGCCCGCGTCTGCACGGCCATCGCCGAGCAGCCCGAGCTGGTGAACGACTACACCTGGAAGTCCAACACGGTGGCCGTGGTCACCGACGGCACCGCCGTGCTGGGCCTCGGTGACATCGGCCCGGAGGCCTCGCTGCCCGTCATGGAGGGCAAGGCGATCCTGTTCAAGCAGTTCGGCGGCGTGGACGCGGTGCCGATCGCGCTGGCCTGCACCGAGGTGGACGAGATCGTCGAGACCGTGGTCCGGCTGGCCCCGTCCTTCGGCGGCGTCAACCTGGAGGACATCTCCGCCCCGCGCTGCTTCGAGATCGAGCGCCGGCTCCAGGAGGCCCTGGACATCCCGGTCTTCCACGACGACCAGCACGGCACCGCCATCGTCACCACCGCCGCGCTCTGGAACGCGGCCAAGGTGACCGGCCGCGAGATCGACTCGCTGCGGGCCGTCATCTCCGGCGCCGGCGCGGCCGGCATCGCCATCGCCAAGATGCTGCTCGCCGCCGGCATCGGCGACGTGGCCGTGTGCGACCGCAAGGGCGTGGTGCACGAGGGCCGCGGCGACCTCACGGACGCCAAGGCGGAGATCGCCGCGCTGACCAACCGCACCGGCCTCAAGGGCACCCTGGCCGACGCGATGGCCGGCGCCGACGTCTTCATCGGCGTCTCCGGCGGCACCGTGCCGGAGGAGGTCGTCGCGACCATGGCCGAGGGCGCGTTCGTCTTCGCCATGGCCAACCCGAACCCGGAGATCCACCCCGAGGTCGCGCACAAGTACGCGGCCGTGGTGGCCACCGGGCGCAGCGACTTCCCGAACCAGATCAACAACGTGCTGGCCTTCCCGGGCATCTTCGCGGGCGCGCTCCAGGTCCGGGCCACCCGGATCACCGAGGGCATGAAGCTGGCCGCCGCCAAGGCGCTGGCCGGTGTGGTGGCCGACGAGCTGACGCCGCAGCGGGTCATCCCCTCGCCGTTCGACGAGCGGGTCGCGCCGGCCGTCGGCAAGGCCGTCGCCGAGGCCGCCCGCGCCGAGGGCGTCGCGCGGCGGTAGTCCGTCAGGACCCGGGGGCATCCCGACACCCCCCACGGGGGGTAAGAGCCACAGCCCCGGGACGCGCGTCACAGTCACGCGTTGTTCCGGGGCCCGGGGCGTTCTGGCTATCGTCCGGGGCATGTTTGCTGCCTACGCCGCACGAATCGACGCCGACGACCCGCTGAGCGGGCTGGAGTTGGGCGAACGCCCCGAACCGCGGGCCCGCCCCGGGTGGAGCGTGGTCACCGTCCGGGCCGCCAGCCTGAACCACCACGACCTGTGGTCGCTGCGCGGGGTCGGACTGCCCGCCGAGAAGCTGCCGATGATCCTCGGCTGCGACGCCGCCGGCGTCGACGAGCACGGCAACGAGGTGGTCCTGCACTCCGTGATCGGCCAGAGCGGGCACGGGGTCGGGCCCGACGAGCCGCGCTCGCTCCTGACCGAGCGCTACCAGGGCACCTTCGCCCAGCAGGTGGCCGTCCCCACCTGGAACCTGCTGCCCAAGCCCGCCGGGCTCTCCTTCGAGGAGGCCGCCTGCCTGCCCACCGCGTGGCTGACGGCCTACCGGATGCTGTTCACCAACGCCGGGGTGAAGCCCGGTGACACCGTCCTGGTGCAGGGCGCCGGCGGTGGGGTGTCCACCGCGCTGGTGGTCCTCGGCAAGGCGGCGGGCCTGCGGGTCTGGGTCACCGGCCGGGACGAGGCCAAGCGGGCCCGGGCGGTGGAGCTGGGCGCCGACGCGGCCTTCCCGAGCGGGGCCCGGCTGCCCGAGCGGGTGGACGCGGTGATGGAGACGGTCGGCGCGGCCACCTGGTCGCACTCGGTGAAGTCGCTGCGCCCGGGCGGCACGATCGTCATCTCCGGTGCCACCTCCGGCCCCAACCCGCCGGCCACCGAGCTGAACCGGATCTTCTTCCTGGAGCTGAAGGTGGTCGGCTCGACCATGGGCACCAAGGAGGAGCTGGCCGGGCTGCTCTCGCTCTGCGCCACCACCGGCGTCCGCCCGGTGATCGACTCGGTGCTGCCGCTGACCGCGGCCCCCGAGGCGCTCGCCCGGCTGGCCGGGGGCGATGTCTTCGGCAAGATCGTGCTGACCCCCTGACCCCCTGACCCCCTGACCCCTTCCCGACGCGCCGGCGCCCGGCACCCCCGCGAGGGGTACCGGGCGCCCGGGGTCCACCGGCTCAGCCGAGCAGGCGCTTCAGCCGCTCGCCGGCCGCGCCGATCACGTCGCGGGCCTCGGCGAGCCGCTCGGTCGTCACCCCGCCGTCCCTGGCCGCGTCGCGGACCTGGTCGCGGAACCGGTCGAGCAGCCGCTCCAGCTCCCGGGCCGGGTCGCCGGCCGGGTCGGTGGCGGCCCACGGCGGCGGGTCGGCCGGGGCCGCGCCGGCCGGCTCGTCCTTGTCCAGGTCGATCCGGGTGACGGTGACCCGCTCCGCGGCGGGCGCACCGGCGGCGGGCCCGGCCTTCTCCTCGGACGGGTGGCCCCAGCGGGCCGCGTCGGCGAGCCCGGCGAGCCCCTTGGTCAGCTCGGAGAGCCCCTCGGCCAGGCCGGTCGGCCAGTCGCCGCGCGCCGCGTGGTCGCGCACCTGCTGCTCGACCCGGCGCTTGATCCGCAGGGCCTCCTGCTGGGCGGCCGTACGGGCCGCCCTGGACTGCTCGCGCAGCCGACGGGCCTCCTCCTCGGCCGCCTTGGCCTTGGCCTTGGCGGCCTTCTCCTGCTCCTTGGCCCGCTTGGCCTGCTCCTTGGCCTGCCGCTTGAACTGGGCGAACTCCTCCTTGGCGCGCTGCCAGGCGGCCTGGTCGCCCCACGGTCCGGCCCACGGGTTGCCACCGCTCCGGTCCGCGTACCCCGCGCCGTCCCCGTCCTCCGCCTCCGGCCGCGGGGCGCTCCGGCGGGCCTGCTCGGCCGCGCCCCAGAGCTCCTCGCGCAGGTCCTTGGCGCTGTCCCGGACATCCTCGCGGATCGCCCCGGCCAGCTGGGCCACCGAGTCGTGGATCTCCAGCTCCAGCTCGTCGAGCTCGCCCTGGCGGGCGGCGAGCTCGGTGCGGCCCGCGTCGGTGAGCCGGTAGACCTTGCGGCCGCCCTCGGTGCTGTGCGCGACCAGTCCCTCCTGCTCCAGCTTGGCCAGCCGGGGGTAGACGGTGCCGGCGGAGGGCGCGTACAGGCCCTGGAAGCGCTCCTCCAGCAGGCGGATCACCTCGTAGCCGTGGCGCGGGGCCTCGTCGAGCAGCTTCAGCAGGTAGAGCCGGAGCCGGCCGTGGCCGAAGACGGGGGTCATGTCAGGCCTCCTTGGTGAGGTCGGGGCCGGTGGACGGGCCGTCCCCGGCGGGCAGCTCCCGGACGGCGGACCGGGCGTCGTCCTCGGCGTCCGGCCGGTGCAGCACGGTGACCGCGCCGGAGACGGTGGTGACCGAGAGGCTGCCCTTGCCGTCGCCGAGCTGGCCGGAGAGGCGCTTGGTGCCCCAGCTGCCGCCGACCTTGAGCTGCTCGAAGGTGGAGGAGAGGTCGCCGCTGGTGGTGCCGGCCTCGACCTTGGTGTCGGCCAGCGAGGGGAGCCGGACGCCGACCGCGCCGCTGACCGTGTTGACCTTGATCTCGGTCGGGGTGGCGGCCGCGAGGTCCAGGGTGACCGCGCCGGTGACCGAGTTGGCGGACACCTTCTCGGCGGTGCCGGCGACCACGGTCAGCCGGCCGGAGACGGTGTTGAGTCCGAGCCGGCCGGCCACCGACTGGGCGTCCACGTCACCGGTGACCGTCCTGGCCTCGGTCCGGCCGGCCAGGCCGACCAGGGTGACGTCGGCGTTGGCGGTCTGCGTCGAGACATTCCCGGTGATCCCGGAGACCGTCGTCGCGGCGGAGACGGTGCCGACCTTGACCTCGGTGCCGGCCGGCACGGTCAGGGTGACCGAGGCGGTCCGCTTGCGCTTGAAGGAGGAGAAGAAGCCCTTCACCGACTCGACCGACTTGAGGACGTCACCGAACTCGTTCCAGCTGCTGAGGTCCTTGTAGGTGACGGTCAGCACGCCGTCGACCAGGGTGACGTGCAGCGGCTCGCCCGTGAGTTCGGTGACCTCCAGGCGGGCGGGGCCCTCGGCGGCGACCACGTTGACGGTGCCGTCGATGGTCCGCACCTGAAGGCTCCGGACCGTCTCCTCGATGGTGATCCTGTCGGGTCCTTCGACCGTCCACTGGCTCATCTCTGCCGCCTCCCGTTTCGGACTCGCGATGTATCGCGTTCTCTCTTTTAAAGACGATATATCGCGTGACGGCGAAGTCAAGGGAGTCCCACCCCGAGGCCGACCCGGAGCGGACCCGGAGACCCGCCCCTACGGGGAGCACGCGAAAGGGCCCGGAGGCGGTTGCCTCCGGGCCCTGGCGACGGCCGCTCACCGGGTCGTCCGGTCACTCGGTCACCTGGTCACTCGTCGTCCTCGTCGTCGAGCCGCGCCAGCCAGGTGGCCAGCCGCTCGACCGGGACCTCGAAGTCCGGGTTGAGGTCGACGAACTCGCGCAGGCGCTCGGCGAGCCACTCGAAGGTGACCTCCTCGTCGCCGCGCCGGCTCTCCAGTTCCTCGATGCCGCGGTCGGTGAAGTACACGGTTCGCTCCGGTCCGATGGGGATTCGACCTGGTCAGGATAGACCGGGTCAGCTGGCCCGCCAGGTGGAGAGGGAGACCTTGGCGGCGCCGGTGGTGGGGTCGGCGACCTCCACGGCGGCGATGGCGATGTTGCGGGTGGTCCGGTCGCGGATGCAGAGCAGCCGGCCCGGGGTGACCCGGTTGAAGGTCAGGTCGGTGTCCGGCCGGGAGTCGATCGCGACGGCGCACTGCTCCGGGGTGACGGTCGCCTCGGTGATCACCGCGAAGTCGGACTTGTTGTCGCCCACGCTCTCGAAGGAGTCGGCCCGGCTGCCGCTGGAGGTGGACTCCCGGCTGAGGCCGAGCCCCCACTTCAGGTCGGAGCCGCGCGGCACCACGGTGCCGGCCGTGAGGTCGATCCGGTAGGCCTCGCTGGAGTACTCGGCGGCGGGGATGGCGAGCGACTTCTTCTCCAGCACCGGCTGGTAGCCGACCGGCCGGGCCGGCGCGGTGACCCCGCCGGCCGAGGCCGAGCCACTGGGCGCCGCGCTGACCGGCACCGAGCTCGGGGTGGGGGCCGTGGCGGACGGCGTGGTGGCGGAGGGGGTGGCGGCCGCCGGCGGGGTGGTGGCCGGCGGGGCGGCGGGCTGCGCGCTCCCCTGGCCGCCCTGGGCGCTGTTCTGCTTGTTGTCGTCCTTGCCGAGCTTGGACACCAGCACCACGCCCCCGGCCGTGCCGCCGAGCGCCATCACCAGGGCGACGGTCAGCAGCACCTTCCAGGAGACGCCGCCCTTGCGGGCCGGCTCCGGCGCGGGCGCCGCGAGGTCGGTGACCACCGGTCCGGGCGGCGGGGTGTCGTAGGACGGCGGCTCCTGGCGCAGCTGGACGGTGGGCGGGGCGCCGAGCAGCGGGCCGGTCGGGGCCTCGGTGGGCGTCTGCGCGGCGCCGTACGCGCCGAGCGGCGGCGGGACGAAGCCGGGCGGCGGGGTGTCCGGCAGGGCGGGGCCGAACCCGGGCGGCGGCGGGCCGAAGGACGGCGCGGTGGCCGGGTGGGTGGGCGGCGCGGCCGGTGCGGGCGGCGGCGTCGCGGAGACCGGGCCGGTCGGCGGGCCGGCCGGGGGAGCGGGCAGCGGGGTGGGCGGCGTCTTCGGCAGGTCCGAGCGGCGGGTGATCTCGGTGTTCACCTGCTTGGGCAGCCAGTCGTCGGAGAACCGCAGCTGCCCGCCGACGGCCGGGTGGTTGCGGGCGATGTCGATGATCTCGGCGGGCTTCGGGCGGTCCTCGGGGGACTTCGCGAGGCAGCGCAGGAGCAGCTCGCGCAGCCCGGCCGGGACGGCGTCCAGGTCGGGCTGCTCGTGCACCACCCGGTAGAGCACGGCGGTGTCCGGGCCGTCGCCGAACGGCGCGGCGCCGCCCGCCACGTACGCGGCCAGCGCGCCGAGCGCGAACACGTCGGTGGCCGGGGTGACCGGGCGGCCCTGGGCCTGCTCGGGCGACATGAAGGCGGGGGAGCCGATCCGGTAGCCGGTGCCGGTGAGCGCGGTGGCGTCGGCGGCCCGGGCGATGCCGAAGTCGATCACCCGGGGGCCGTCGCCGGCCACCAGGACGTTGGCCGGCTTGAGGTCGCGGTGGACCACCTCGACGCTGTGGATCGCCTGCAGCGCCTCGGCGATGCCGCCCATCAGCAGCAGCACGGTGCGGACCGGCAGCGCGCCGTTCTCCCGCACCACCTGCTGCAGGGACGGCCCGGGGACGTACGCGGTGACCAGCCACGGGGCGTCGCCGTCCAGGCCGCCGGAGTCGATCACCTGGGCGGTGTAGAGGCCGTGGATCCGCTGGGCGTTGGACACCTCCTGGGCGAACCGGCGGCGGAACTCGCCGTCCTCGGCGAACTCGGGGCGGACCACCTTGAGCGCCACCGGCCGGCCGCCGGGCGTGTACGAGAGGTAGACCCGGCCCATGCCGCCGGCCCCGAGCCGGGCGAACAGCCGGTAGCCGCCGACCTCCCGGGGGTCGTCCGGATGCAGCGGCTGGAAGACCGGCGGGAGCGGTGCGGCGGTGGCGTCCCGTGGCGTGTCGGCGGTCATGCGGTTGATCCCCCTGGGAGAGCGGTGAGTTCCACCGACCGCCGGGCGGGCGCGGTGACGGGCGTCCGGGCGGCGGTCTGGCGCTCCATAACCTATCGATCCGTCAGGACTCCGCGCAGGTCGGTACCGGTTTGGTTGCAGAGCTGGGACCTTCGCACACACCCCGTGCACCGCCCCGGAACGGCGGCGGCCCCCGTGCTCCTGGAGTCCAGGGGCACGGGGGCCGTGGTGCCGGGTTCACGCGGCCGACCGGAGGGTCAGAGCGTGAAGATCTCCTCCAGCAGCTGCTGCTGCTCGGCGGTGTGCCGCTTGGCCGAGCCGACCGCGGGGGCCGAGGAGGCCGTGCGGGCGACGCGGCGCAGGCGCGGGCCGTCCGCGCTGCGGCCGATGACGACCTGGAGGTGGTCGACCAGGTTCATGGCGATGAACGGCCAGGCACCCTGGTTGGCCGGCTCCTCCTGCGCCCAGACGAACTGGACGTCGTCGCCGTAGCGGGCCAGCTCCTCCTGGAGCTCGGCCACCGGCAGCGGGTAGAGCCGCTCGACCCGGACGATCGCCGTGTCGGTGATGCCGCGCTCGGTGCGGGCCGCCTCGACGTCGTAGTAGAACTTGCCGGCGGTGATGACCACCTTGCGGACCTGCGCCGGGTCGACGGTGGAGTCGCCGATGACCGGGCGGAACGAGCCGGACAGGAACTCCTCGGTGGCGCTCGCCGCGGCCTTCAGACGCAGCATCGACTTCGGGGTGAAGACGACCAGCGGCTTGTGGTGCGGGTTGTGCGCCTGCCAGCGGAGCAGGTGGAAGTAGTTCGACGGCAGGGTCGGCATGGCGACCGTCATGTTGTTCTGCGCGCACAGCTGGAGGAAGCGCTCCGGGCGGGCGGACGAGTGGTCCGGGCCCTGGCCCTCGTAGCCGTGCGGCAGGAGCAGGGTGACGCCCGAGTGCTGGCCCCACTTCTGCTCGGCGGAGGCGATGTACTCGTCCACCATGGTCTGCGCGCCGTTGACGAAGTCGCCGAACTGCGCCTCCCACATGACCAGCGCGTTCGGGCGGGTCAGCGAGTAGCCGTACTCGAAGCCCATCGCCGCGTACTCGGACAGCAGGCTGTCGTACACGGTGTAGCGGGCCTGGTCCTCGGTGAGGTACTGCAGCGGGGTGTAGTCCTCGCCGGTGGCCCGGTCGATCAGCACGGCGTGCCGCTGGCCGAAGGTGCCGCGGCGGCTGTCCTGGCCGGCCAGGCGGACCGGGTGGCCCTCCATGAGCAGCGAGCCGATGGCGAGGCTCTCGCCCATCGCCCAGTCGATGGTGTTGTCCTCGACCGAGGCGGCGCGGCGCTGGAGCTGCGGCAGCAGGCGCGGGTGGACGGTCAGCCAGTCTGGCAGGTTGACCTGGGAGGCGGCGATCCGCTTGACCATCTCCTGGGAGATGCCGGTGTGGATGGTCACCGGGAAGTCGGCGACCGGCTTGCCGCCGGTGGCCGGGGCCGGCGCCTGGGCGGCGTCGCGGACCTCGGCGAAGACCTTCTCCAGCTGGCCCTGGAAGTCCTGGAGCGCCTGCTCCGCCTCTTCCATGGTGATGTCGCCGCGACCGATCAGGCCCTCGGTGTACAGCTTGCGCACCGAGCGCTTCTTGTCGATCAGGTCGTACATCAGGGGCTGGGTGAACGACGGGTTGTCGGCCTCGTTGTGACCGCGGCGGCGGTAGCAGATGAGGTCGATCACCACGTCCTTGTGGAACTCCTGGCGGAACTCGAAGGCGAGCCGCGCGACGCGGACCACGGCCTCCGGGTCGTCGCCGTTCACGTGGAAGATCGGGGCCTCGATCATGCGGGCCACGTCGGTGCAGTACATCGAGGAGCGGCTGGAGGCCGGGGCGGCGGTGAAGCCGACCTGGTTGTTCACCACGACGTGCACGGTGCCGCCGGTGCGGTAGCCGCGCAGCTGCGACATGTTCAGGGTCTCCGCGACGACGCCCTGGCCGGCGAAGGCCGCGTCGCCGTGGATCTGGATCGGCAGCACCGGGAAGGTGGTGCCGCCCTGGTCCAGGATGTCCTGCTTGGCGCGGGCGATGCCCTCGACGACCGGGTCCACGGCCTCCAGGTGGGAGGGGTTGGCGGCCAGCGAGACCTTGATGGTCTCGCCGTCCAGGCCGGTGAAGGTGCCCTCGGAGCCCAGGTGGTACTTCACGTCGCCGGAGCCGTGCATCGACTTCGGGTCGAGGTTGCCCTCGAACTCGCCGAAGATCTTGCCGTACGGCTTGCCGACGATGTTGGCCAGCACGTTCAGGCGGCCGCGGTGGGCCATGCCGATGACGGCCTCGTCGAGGCGGTGCTCGGCGGCGGCGTCGATGGTGGCGTCGAGCAGCGGGATGAGCGACTCGCCGCCCTCCAGCGAGAAGCGCTTCTGGCCGACGTACTTGGTCTGCAGGAAGGTCTCGAACGCCTCGGCGGAGTTCAGCCGGCGCAGGATGCGCAGCTGCTCCTCGCGCTCCGGCTTGGTGTACGGCTTCTCCAGGCGCTCCTGCAGCCACTTGCGCTGCTTCGGGTCCTGGATGTGCATGTACTCGATGCCGACGGTGCGGCAGTAGGTGTTGCGCAGCAGGCCGAGGATGTCGCGGAGCTTCATCATCCGCTGGCCGCCGAAGCCGCCGACCGCGAACTCGCGCTCCAGGTCCCACAGGGTGAGGCCGTGGGTGGTGACGTCCAGGTCGGGGTGCTTGCGCTGCTTGTACTCCAGCGGGTCGGTGTCGGCCATGAGGTGGCCGCGGACCCGGTAGGAGTGGATCAGCTCCATGACGCGGGCGGTCTTGTTGACCTCGTCGTCGTGGGTGGTGGCGACGTCGGTGGCCCAGCGGACCGGCTCGTACGGGATCCGCAGCGACTCGAAGATCTCGTCGTAGAAGCCGTTCTGGCCGAGCAGCAGCTGGTGGATCGTGCGCAGGAACTCGCCGGACGCCGCGCCCTGGATGACGCGGTGGTCGTAGGTCGAGGTCAGCGTCATGATCTTGGAGACGCCGAGGCGGGCCAGGGTCTCCGGGGCGGAGCCCTGGAACTCGGCCGGGTACTCCATGGCGCCGACGCCGACGATGGTGCCCTGGTTCTGCATCAGGCGCGGCACGGAGTGCACGGTGCCGATGCCGCCGGGGTTGGTCAGCGAGACCGTGACGCCGGTGAAGTCGTCCATGGTCAGCTTGTTGGCGCGGGCCCGGCGGACGATGTCCTCGTAGGCCTGCCAGAAGCCGAAGAAGTCGAGGGTCTCGGCCTTCTTGATGGCCGCGACGACGAGCTGGCGGTCGCCGTTCGGCTTGACCAGGTCGATGGCCAGGCCGAGGTTCACGTGCTCGGGCTTGACCAGGTAGGACTTGCCGTCCTCCACCTTGTAGCTGTGGTTCATGCCCGGGGAGGCCTTGACGGCCTGGACCAGGGCGTAGCCGATCAGGTGGGTGAAGGAGACCTTGCCGCCGCGGGCGCGCTGCAGGTGGTTGTTGATGACGATGCGGTTGTCGATCAACAGCTTGGCCGGGACGGCGCGCACCGAGGTCGCGGTCGGCACCTCCAACGAGGCGTCCATGTTGGTGGCGACGGCCTTGGCCGGGCCGCGCAGCTGGACCAGCTGGGGGCCGGTGGGCTCGGCGGCGGGCGCGGGGGCCGGGGCGGCGGCCTTGGGCGCCGGCGGCGCGGCGGGAGCGGCGGCGAGCGGCGCGGCGGGCGTCGCCGGGGCGGCCGGGGCCGGCTGCACCGGCGCGGGGGCCGGGGCGGCGGGGGCCTGGGCCGCCGGAGCGGCGGCGGGCGCGGGGGCGGCGGCGGGGGTCGGCGTAGCGCCGGCCTGAGTCGCGGCCTGGGTCACTGGGGTCACCTCGGTACCGGGCTTGTAGTCGGCGAAAAAGTCCCACCAGGCTCGGTCGACCGAGTTCGGGTCCTGGAGGTACTGCTGGTAGATCTCGTCGACGAGCCACTCATTGGGGCCGAAGCCAGTGGAGCTTGCCGAGCTGTTGGGGTGTTCAGGGGACTGTGGCGACACGGCGGCAACCGCCCTCTTCCGCTTCCTTTTGGGATGTTTGGACAGCGGGGATTAAGGCTACGCCTCCGACCGGTGATCGCGCAGTCCCCGGGGGGTAGGCGTCGCCCAGATCACAGTCCTGACCTGCGCTTTGGCTGAAAATGTGCGTTAGAAACCGGCATCGGAGGGGAACCGACCGCTTCCGACCACCCAAAAAATGGGGTCAAAAGCGGACAAAGTAGGGTTTGGAGCCCCGGGCGAAGCTCTGTGTCGGATCTGTGACATTCGTCCGCTTCACCCGGGGCCGGGTCCTCCTCGCGCCCGTCCTCCGCCCGCGTCAGCGCGGCCCGGGCAGCCGGACCTCGATCCGGCAGCCGCGGGCGGCCTCGGCGACCTCGATCCGCCCGCCGTGCAGGTCCACCGCCCAGCGGGCGATGGCCAGCCCGAGGCCGGTCCCGCCGTCGGCGCCGGGCCCGGCGGCGGTCGCGGTGCCGCTGCGGCCGAACCGCTCGAAGACCCTGGCGCGGTCCGCCGCGGGGATGCCGGGACCCTCGTCCTCGACCTCCAGCAGCAGCGAGCCGGGCCCCTCGTCGGGCCGGGCGCGCACGGTCACGGTGCCGCCGGGCGGGGAGTGCTTGCAGGCGTTGTCGACCAGGTTGGCGACCACCTGGTGGAGCCGCTCCGGGTCGGCGACGCCGGTCAGGCCCACCGGGCTCACCTCCAGCGCGAGCCGGACGTCGCCGCGCCGGGAGAACGCCCCGCCCGCCGTGGCGCCGTCCACGGTGACCCCGCGCAGCACGCCGTCGAGGAACTCGCGCACCTCGAAGGGGCGGGCGTCCAGGTCGACCACGCCGTCGTCGATCTTGGAGAGGTCGAGCAGGTGGGCGACCAGCCGGCCGAGCCGCTCGGTCTGCTCCAGCGCGGCACCCAGGGTCGCCGGGTTCGGCTGGACGACGCCGTCGACCACGTTCTCCAGCACGGCGTGCAGCGCGGCGATCGGCGTGCGCAACTCGTGCGAGACGTTGGCGACCAGTTCGCGGCGGTGCCGGTCGGCCGCCTCCAGGTCGGCCGCCATCTGGTTGAAGGTGGCGGCCAGCTCGCCGATCTCGTCGCGCGAGTTCACCTCGACCCGGCGGCTGTAGTCGCCGGAGGCCATCGCGCGGGCGGCGGCGGTCATGTCGCGCAGCGGGGCGGTCAGCCCGTGCGCGAGGAACTGCATGAAGAGCAGTGAGGCGATCATCGAGAAGATCATGATGATCCGGATCTGGGTCTCGGACCGGATCGCCACGACCACCATGCCGGTGGCCAGGAAGACCGAGACGATCACCAGGAGGGCGAGTTTGCCCTTGATCGAGCGGACCGGGTCCAGCGGCCGGATGTCGGCCCAGACCCGTTTCGCGGCGCGGGCGGCCAGAGTGGGCGGCCGGCTGCCGTCGAGGTCCCCGTTGCGTTGCTGTGGAAAGGTCATTGGTCCCCTGTGATCCCCCGCGTGGGTGCGCACGGCGGTCGGGACACGGGCCCCCGGCGGCCCGGTGTCCGAAGGTGCGGCGCTACGAGAGCGGGGCCTCCAGCGCGTATCCGACGCCGTGCACGGTGCGGATCCAGCTGGCGCCGATCTTGCGGCGCAGCGCCTTGACGTGGCTGTCGACGGTGCGGGTGCCGGACGCGTCCGTCCAGTCCCAGACCTCGGCCAGCAGTTGCTCACGGGTGAGCACGGCGCGCGGCTGGGCGGCCAGGCAGGCGAGCAGGTCGAACTCGGTCGGCGTCAGGTGGACGTCGCCCGAGGCCAGCCGGACCCGGCGCTGCACGTGGTCGATCTCCAGTTCACCGAAGCGCAGGCTGCCGAGCGCCGGCGTGCGGGCGGCCTGCTGGGCGCGCTCGACGCGGCGCAGCAGCACATTGACCCGGGCGGCCAGTTCGCGCATGGAGAAGGGCTTGGTCATGTAGTCGTCGGCGCCGACGCCGAGGCCGACCAGCAGGTCCGTCTCGTCGTCCCGCGCGGTGAGCATCAGGACCGGTACCGGGCGCTGGGCCTGGATCCGTCGGCACACCTCCAGGCCGTCGAAGCCGGGCAGCATGATGTCGAGGACGACGAGGTCGGGCTGCCAGGTGTGGAAGCCGTCGACGGCGCCCGGGCCGTCGTGGGCCACGGCGACCTTGAAGCCCTCCGCGCCCAGCCGGGCCGCGATGGACTCGGCGATCGTGGGCTCGTCCTCGACCACCAGCACTCTGCGCTGACTGCTCACCGTGCCGCCGGCGTTCTGGTTGTCCTGCTGAATTTCTGTCACGGTCACGCCACCGCCCCCAGGGCTGCGGGCCGGCCATCTGTGGGGATGGCGAAGGCTCCGCTCGTAGTCTTGTTCCGTCGTGGACTGTGCCGGGTCCGCCGTCCCGTCGCGTACTGCGGGGTCGGCGAGCGGTGTGCGCCGCTCACTTCTCCCACGCACCTCGCAGCGTACGGACAGCGGGTGATTCCCGGCAGGTGGACCGGGCATTTCCGGCCCGTGGGCCGGCCTGCCGGGCCGGTCGTCGGGCCCACTGGGAAGTGGGCACGGGCCGATACCTTACCCGGCGTTTTTTCACTCCGTAACGGTACGTATGCACATCAGTTGGCGCCAAGCCGCCGGTCAGCGGGGATGGGTGTGCGTATAGGGGGAGAAGGTCTGGACCAATTCGGGTACCCGGCGATCATGCCGCGCCCAGGGTTCTCCCAGCCGGCTCCCAGCCGCCGCCCGTACCGTGGCCACGACAAATCGCGGGGGCGGGATTTCCCGGACGCGCCGGTACGTTGGACACGCGCGGGAGCGACGGCCGCGGGCGGCGGAGCGGAGGCGGCATGGCGGAGCGACGGGTGCGCGCCGGGCGCGGCGGGCCGCCGTACGCGATGCTCCGGCACGGCCTGCGGGCCGGGGCGGTCGAGTGGCTGCTGGCCCGGGTGCCGACCCCGGGGCGCAACCCCTTCGCGCTCGGCTACCTCGCCGTGGTCGGCGCCACCACCGCCTTCGCCTCGCTGGCCGACCCGGACCTCGTCCAGCGGCTCCAGGAGGCGTCCAGCTCGGACGGGCACAACCTGCTGAGCCACCCGCTGCGCGCGCTGCTGCTCAGCGGCTTCTGGGTGGCCGGCACCGACTGGGTGCCCTACCTGTGGACCTTCGCCCTCACCGTCGCGCCGCTGGAGCGCCGGGTCGGCCCCGCCCGGGCGGCCGTGGTCTTCGCCGCCGGGCACATCGGCGCCACCCTGCTCTCGCAGGGCGTGGTGATCGTCGCGGTGGAGAGCGGGCGGCTGGGGCCGGCCGCGATGGACCACCTGGACATCGGCGTCAGCTACGGCGTGCTGGCCAGCCTCGGCGCGCTGGCCGGGCTGCTGCGGCCGGGCGGCCGGGCGGTCGCGCTCGGGCTGGCCGGGGCGCTGATCGTCGAGCAGATCGCCGGCGACCGGGACCTCGTCACCGGGGTCGGCCATCCGGCGGCGCTGCTGACCGGGGTGGCGCTGTGGCGGTGGCTGCGCCGCTGGGACGGGCACCGGCCGTGCCGGACCCGGCTCGGGGCGTCCGCCGAGCGCCCCCGGAAAGCGCCCGCGCCGGCCTCCGCGCCGGGCCGGGCCGCGGCCCTGGACCGCTGCTGAGCCGGGTCCGGCCCGGTTTTTGACGGGACCACCAGGGGTCCTTCACCGTTCGCTCACGGCGAACGAGGCCCGGGGAACATCCGGCGCCCGCACAGCCTTAGTCAGGTCGACTCAAGTTCGCTGACTGGGGAGAGATCATGGCATCGACGTCCACACCGCTCACCCTGCCCGTGCTGCCGCTCGACGACGAGGTCGTCCTGCCGGGCATGGTCGTGCCGCTGGACCTGAAGGACGCCGAGGTCCGCGCCGCCGTCGAGGCCGCGCGCGCCGCCGCCACCGGCACCGGGAAGCCCCAGGTCCTGCTGGTCCCGCGGGTGGACGGCTCGTACGCGGCGGCCGGCACCCTCGCCACCGTCGAGCAGGTCGGCCGGCTGGCCGACGGCGACCCGGCCGCGCTGGTCCGCGCGGTGCGCCGGGTGCGGATCGGCGTCGGCACCACCGGGCCGGGCGCCGCGCTCTGGGTGGAGACCACGCCGTTCCGGGAGTCCTCGGTCGGCACCCCGGTGGCCGGGCGCGCCGCCGAACTGGTCAGGGAGTACAAGAGCCTGTCCACCCAGTGGCTGCGCAAGCGCGGCGCCTGGCAGATCGTCGACCGGGTGGCCGCCATCGAGGGCGTCGGCGAGCTCGCCGACAACATCGGCTACGCCTCCTTCGCCACCGCCGAGCAGAAGCTCAAGGTGCTGCTGGAGGCCGACCAGGTCGCGCGGCTGGAGTACGCGCTCGGCCTGCTCCGCGACCACCTCGCCGAGGAGGAGGTCAACGACACCATCCGCAAGGACGTCGAGGAGGGCGTCGCCAAGCAGCAGAAGGAGTTCCTGCTGCGCCGCCAGCTGGAGGCCGTCCGCAAGGAGCTGGCCGAGCTGAACGGCGACCCGGCCGGCGAGGAGGACGACTACCGCGCCCGGGTCGAGGCCGCCGACCTGCCCGAGAAGGTCCGCGAGGCGGCGCTCAAGGAGGTCGACAAGCTGGAGCGCTCCAGCGAGCAGTCGCCCGAGGGCTCGTGGATCCGCACCTGGCTGGACACCGTCCTGGAGCTGCCCTGGAACGAGCGCACCGAGGACTCCTACGACATCGCCGGCGCCCGCGCGGTGCTGGACGCCGACCACGCCGGCCTGGCCGACGTGAAGGAGCGCATCGTCGAGTACCTGGCCGTCCGCAAGCGCCGGGCCGACCAGGGGCTCGGGCTGGTCGGCGGCCGCCGCGGGGGCGCGGTGCTGGCGCTGGTCGGCCCGCCCGGCGTCGGCAAGACCTCGCTCGGCGAGTCGGTGGCCCGCGCCATGGGCCGGGAGTTCGTCCGGGTCGCGCTCGGCGGCGTCCGGGACGAGGCGGAGATCCGCGGCCACCGGCGCACCTACGTCGGCGCGCTGCCCGGCCGCATCGTCCGGGCGCTCAAGGAGGCCGGCTCGATGAACCCGGTCGTGCTGCTCGACGAGATCGACAAGGTCGGCTCCGACTACCGGGGCGACCCGGCCGCCGCGCTGCTGGAGGTGCTCGACCCGGCGCAGAACCACACCTTCCGCGACCACTACCTGGAGGTCGAGCTGGACCTCTCCGACGTGGTCTTCCTCGCCACCGCCAATGTGCTGGAGGCCATCCCCGAGCCGCTGCTCGACCGGATGGAGCTGGTCCGCCTGGACGGCTACACCGAGGACGAGAAGGTCGTCATCGCCCGTGACCACCTGCTCCCGCGCCAGCTGGAGAAGGCCGGGCTCGGGGACGGGGAGGTCGCGGTCGACGAGCCGGCGCTGCGCAGGCTGGCCGGCGAGTACACCCGGGAGGCCGGCGTCCGGAACCTCGAACGGGCCATCGCCCGGGTGCTGCGCAAGATCGCCGCACAGAGCGAGCTGGGCGAGCGCGAGCTGCCCGCCGCGATCGGCGCCGACGACCTGCGGGCCCTGATCGGCCGGCCGCACCACGTGCCGGAGGCGGCCCAGGAGCCCGCCGAGCGGCGCACCGCGGTGCCCGGCGTGGCCACCGGACTGGCGGTCACCGGGGCCGGCGGCGACGTCCTCTACATCGAGGCCTCGCTCGCCGACGCCGAGACCGGCGGCACCGGGCTGACCCTGACCGGCCAGCTGGGCGACGTCATGAAGGAGTCCGCGCACATCGCGCTCTCCTACCTGCGCTCGCGCGGCGCGGAGCTGGAGCTGCCGGTCACCTCGCTGCGCGACCGCGGCGTGCACCTGCACGTCCCGGCCGGGGCCGTCCCCAAGGACGGGCCGAGCGCCGGCATCACCATGACCACGGCGCTGGCCTCGCTGCTCTCCGGGCGCAAGGTGCGCACCGACGTGGCGATGACGGGCGAGGTGTCGCTGACCGGGCGGGTGCTGCCGATCGGCGGTGTGAAGCAGAAGCTGCTCGCCGCCGACCGGGCCGGGATCACCACGGTGGTCATCCCCAGGCGCAACGAGCCCGACCTGGACGACGTCCCCGCGGAGGTGCTGGAGCGGCTGACCGTGCACCCGGTCGCGGACGTCCGGGAGGTGCTGGAGCTGGCCCTGGAGCCGGCCGGCGTGCTGGTGGCGGCGGCCTGACGGCCCCGGCCCCGGTCCGCCCCGCGGCCCGTCCCGTCCCGGTGCGCCGCCGGACGGGACGGGCCGCGGGGCGCGTGCCAGACTGCGAGGGTGCCGTCCTTGACCCAGCGCGTCCTGGCCCGGGTGCCGGAGCGGGTGCGACCCCTCCTGGTCCGGCACCGGAGCCTGGTGAAATTCCTGCTGGTCGGCAGCGGCTGCTTCGCCCTGACCCTGCTGATCAACTACGCGCTGCGGCTCACCCTGCTGGAGCGCAAGCCGGTGGTGGCGCTCACCGTGGCGACGGTGGCCGGCACCGCCGTCTCCTACCTGCTCAACCGGCGGTGGAGCTTCCGCTCCTCCTGGCGGCGGCGCGAACCGCTGCTGTTCCTGCTGGTGAGCGCCGTCGCCATCGGCGTCAACGTCCTGCCGCTGATCGTCTCGCGCTACCTGTTCGACCTGCGCGAGCCGCAGGTCAGCGCGGTCGCCCAGGAGGTGGCCGACTTCCTGAGCGGGATGGTGCTGGGCACCTTCGCGGCGATGCTGTTCCGGTTCTGGGCCATGCGGCGCTGGGTGTTCACCCGGGTGGAGCAGTCCCTCGTCGCGGGCACCGGCGGCACGGGTGGCGCGGGCGGGCAGCTGGGTCCGCGGGTGCGGTCGGCGGAGGCCGGGGCGGGTGAGAGCGATGGGTGAGAGGGGCGGCGCCGGGGGCGCGGCCGGGCCGGCGAGCCAGCAGGGGATGCGCCGCAGCAATCTGGCCCTGGTGCTCCGGGTCATCTCCCGCACCCCGCGCTCGCGCGCCGAGGTGGCCGCCGAGAGCGGGCTGACCAGGGCCGCCGTCTCCTCGCTCGCCGAGGAGCTGATCGCGGCCGGACTGGTGGTCGAGGAGGGCCCGGCCACCCCCAGCGGCAAGGTCGGCCGGCCCGGCACCGCGCTCGGGCTCAACCCGGACGGCCCGGCCGGCCTCGGCGCCGAGATCGGGGTGGAACACCTGGGCGCCTGCGTGGTCGACCTGCGCGGCGAGGTCCGTGCCTGGCGCCGCCAGGACATCCGCAACCGGGGCCGGCGGCCCGCCGCCGTGATGGCCGACCTCGCCGAGCTGGTCCGCCGGGCCGCCGCCGACGCCGCACTGCGCCCGGCCGGGCTGGCGCTGGCCGTACCCGGACTGGTCGGCGCCGAGGGCGCGCTGCTCCAGCGGGCCGCCAACCTGGACTGGCGGGACGTCGCGGTCGCCGCCGAACTGCGGCTCGCGCTGCGCGCCGCCGGCGCGCCGGACCTCGCCGAGCTCCCGCTGCGGGCCGACAACGAGGCCAACCTCGGCGGCCTCGCCGAGCTCTGGCTGGGCGGCGGGCCCGAGCACTTCCTGCACGTCTCCGCCGAGGCCGGGATCGGCTCGGCGATCATCGTCGACGGCCGGCTGCTGCGCGGCGCGCGCGGCTACGCGGGCGAGCTGGGCCACGTCCCGGTGCACCCCGAGGGGCCGCGCTGCGCATGCGGGGCGCACGGCTGCCTGGAGCAGTACGCGGGGGAGTCGGCGGTGCTGCGCGCGGCCGGGCTGGAGGGCATCCGGGGCGACTGGGTGGCGCTGCTCGCCGAGCGGGCCGAGGCCGCGGACGAGGAGGTGCGCGGGGCGCTCGACGGCGCCGGGACGGCGCTGGGCATCGCGGCGGCCGGGGCGGTCAACCTGCTGGACCCGTCCGAGGTGGTGCTGGGCGGCGGCTATGCCCAGCTGGCGCCCTGGTTGCTGCCCGCGATGCGGGCCGAGCTGGCCGCCCGGGTGACCGTCCGCCCGTGGTCGCACGAGCGGCTGACGGTCTCCCGGCTGGGCCGCCGCGGCCCCCTGCTGGGGGCCGCGGTCGGCGTGGTCCGCTCACTGCTCGCCGACCCGGGGCGGCTGCAGGAGTAGTCGTTCCGGTCCTTGACCGGCCGCTTCAGTCCTTGACCAGCTCGCGGCTCAGGTGCGAGGGGCGGCCGACGACGGCGGCCAGGGTGATGCCGACGCCGACCAGCGCCCAGGCCAGCAGGACCAGCAGCGGCTGGGTCATGGCGCTGCCGTCGAAGTAGGCGATCGAGCGGGTGGCGTCGGTGCCGGCGCCGTTCGGGAACCAGGCCCCGATCGCCCGCCAGAACGCCGGCATCATCGGCGGCGGGAAGACGCCGCCGGCGCTCGGGTTGCCGAGCACCACGAACAGCAGCACCGCGACGCCGATGCCGATGACGTCGAACAGGCACTGCATGGCCATGGTGAACGCGCCGACCGCGAAGACCACCAGTGCGCCGACCGCGGACAGCGCCAGGAACGGGCCGGGCAGCGCGTCCAGGATCGTCTGGACGATCAGCGCGCCGCCGATGCCGGCCGCGACCGAGTACAGCGCCAGGGTGCCGAGCCGGATCAGCGCCCGGTTGGCGTTGGCCGGCTTGGCGCCGGCGCTGACGCCGAGGATCGAGGCGACCAGGTAGCCGCCGACGCACCAGCCGATCACCAGGTAGAAGGAGGAGAGGCCGTTGGCGTCGCCCTTGGCGAGCGGCACGACGTCCTGGACGACGACCGTGCGGCCCTGGCTCTTCTCCAGGCCGGTGACGATGGACTCGGCGGCCTTGGCGGCGGACGTCCCGCGCGCGTTGGCGACCAGCAGCACGTCCTCGGTGGAGGCCGGGTCGACCACCAGCGCGGCGTAGATCCGCTGGTCCTTGAGCAGTTGGGTGGCGCTCTCCGCGTCCGGCGCGGTGGAGGCCTTCACGGCGTCGTCCGGGACCGACTCCAGGCCCTGGACCAGCTGGGGGGCGACCTGCGGCGGGGCGACCACCGCGATCGACAGCTCGTGCGGCTTCGGCTGGTGCAGCGCGCCCACGTAGGAGGTGACGAAGCCCAGCTGGAGGAGCAGCACGCCGATCACCAGCAGCGCGGCGCGCGGGGTGACGGCGCCCTTCAGCTCGGCGGCGAAGCCCTTCCTCGGCGCGGCCGGCCCGGCTGCGCGCTCCGGTGCCGCGGTGGGCCCTGGTTCCTGCTGCCCTGGGACGGTCATGCACATCTCCTTGCGTATCGGGGGAAACCGGGTACTTAATAGCATGAACTAGTTTCGCCGAGGTTTCTCCCGCGCCGGGGACGGGCGGGGTGTGCTGCGGGATACTGACGCGGTGAGTACGCCGAACGAAGACCGCGCCGGGGGCCGGCCGGACGAGGATCCGCTGATGGCGGTCGAGCGCGAGGTCGGGGTGCTGTTCCGGCGCGGCCGGGCCCGGATGTCCGAGCTGTCCCGGCGGGTCCACCCTCAACTGGAGGGCATGGCGTACAGCCTGCTGAGCCACGTCGAGCAGGCCGGTCCGGTCCGGGTGACCGACATCGGCGTCCACTTCGCGGTCGGCAAGGCGACGATCAGCCGGCAGATCAGGGCGCTGGAGGAACTGGGCCTGCTGGCCCGGGAGGCGGACCCGCAGGACCGCCGCTCCGCGCGGGTCACGCTCACCGAGGACGGCCGGCGGCGCTTCCTGGCCGCCCGGGCGGCGCGGATGGGCCGGGTGCGGGAGCTGATGGGCGGCTGGCCGGAGGAGGATGTGGCGCGCTTCGCCGATCTGTTGCACCGCTTCAACGACGTGGTCGGCGAGGCGGCCGCGCCGACCGATTGAGCGGTGGACGCGAGGGGCCCGGGCCGGGATCGGTCCGGGCTTTACTTGTTCTTGACGAATGTTGCCTAGGTCAACCATCGGCCTTATGGTTGCTGCAGGCAACTATCCGAAGGACCTCGATGACCGTCACCGCCACGCCTGCCGCGACCGGAGCCGCCGACACCGCCGACCAACCGATGACGCACCGGCAGGTGATGGAGGCACTCTCCGGCCTGCTGCTCGGACTCTTCGTCGCCGTGCTCTCGTCGACCGTCGTCTCCAACGCGCTGCCGCGCATCCTCACCGACCTGCACGGCGGCCAGTCCGCCTACACCTGGGTGATCACCGCCACCCTGCTCACCCTCACCGCCTCCACCCCGATCTGGGGCAAGCTCTCCGACCTCGCCAGCAAGAAGCTGCTGCTGCAGATCGCGCTGGTGATCTACATCGCCTCCTCCGCGCTGGCCGGCCTCTCGCAGAACACCGGCCAGCTGATCGCCTGCCGGGCCCTCCAGGGCATCGGCGCCGGCGGTGTCACCGCCCTCGCCCAGATCTGCCTGGCCGCGATGGTCCCGCCGCGCGAGCGCGGCCGGTACAGCGGCTACTTCGGCGCCGTCTTCGCGCTGGCCACCATCGGCGGCCCGCTGATCGGCGGCGTCATCGTCGACACCTCCTGGCTCGGCTGGCGCTGGTGCTTCTACGTCGGCATCCCGTTCGCCGTGGTCGCGATCCTGGTGCTCCAGCGCACCCTGAAGCTGCCCGTGGTCAAGCGCAAGGTGAAGATCGACTACCTGGGCGCCCTGGTGATCACCGCCGCGGTCAGCCTGCTGATGATCTGGATCACCCTGGCCGGCAAGAACTACGCCTGGCTCTCCTGGCAGACCGCGGTCATGGTCGGCGGCGGACTGCTGCTCGGCGCGATCGCCGTCGCCGTCGAGCGCCGCGCCGCCGAGCCGATCATCCCGCCGCACCTGTTCCAGCACCGGACGGTCACCCTGGCCGCGCTGGCCAGCGTCCTGGTCGGCATCGGGATGTACGGCGCGACCACCTTCCTCAGCCAGTACTTCCAGCTCGCCCGGGACAAGTCCCCGACCGTGGCGGGCCTGATGACCCTGCCGATGATCCTCGGCCTGGCCGTCTCCTCCACCGTCGCCGGCAAGCTGATCACCAAGTACGGCAAGTGGAAGGCCTTCCTGGTCAGCGGCACGCTGCTGCTGGCGGTCGGCTTCGCCCTGCTCGGCACCGCCCGGGCCGACACCGACTACGTGCTGCTCTCCGTCTACATGGCGGTCACCGGCGTCGGCCTCGGCCTCACCATGCAGAACCTCGTCCTCGCCGTCCAGAACACCGTGCCGCGCGCGGAGCTCGGCGCGGCCAGTTCGGTCGTCACCTTCTTCCGCACCATGGGCGGCGCGATGGGCGTCTCGGCGCTCGGCGCGCTGATGAACAACCGGGTCGGGCACTACCTCGCCGAGAACCTCGCCGACGCGGGCGTCCCGGCCGGCGGCGGCTCGCTCGGCGACGGCATCCCGGACCTGAGCAAGCTGCCCGCGCAGCTGGTGCCGCTGGTCACCGACGCCTTCGGGCACGGTGTCGGCGTGATCTTCCTGGTCGCGGCGCCGTTCGCACTGCTGGCCTTCGTCACGGTGCTGTTCATCCGCGAGACCGCGCTGCGCACCGGCCAGGACTGACGCCCGGGCACGACACAACGCCGGAGGGCCGGGAGTGGGGAACCGCTCCCGGCCCTCCGGCCTGCTGTCGTGGTGCTTCGCCCGTCGTCCTGCGGCTCGCCCGGGAGGGCGCACGGCGCACGGCGCACGGAGGCCACTCTCGTCGCGCGGCTTCCCTGCCGGTGTTCATCGTCGCGCTGTCCGCGTACGGGGCCGCGCTGCGCACCGGCCGCTGACTGAGTGCCCGGCCCGGGTACGCCGGAGGGCCGGGCGCGGTGATCCGCTCCCGGCCCTCCGGCCTGCTGTCGTGGCGCTACTTGTCGGCGATGAGCATCAGGCCGTAGAGGACGGCCGCGCCGCAGACGGCGAAGCAGGCGTACGCGCCGGCCAGGGCCAGCCGGCCGCCGGTCGCCGGGGCCGCGCTCGGGCCGGCCGCCTCGCGGTGCGCGGTGAGCGTGGCTTCGCGGCGGGACAGGGCCAGGATGCCGAGCGCGAAGACGGCGACCACGCCGACGGTGACGCCGAAGCTGATACCGGCGGTCTGGGCAAGGGCGGTCCACTTGATGTGCATGGTGTTCGAGCTCCTCAGCCGGCGGCGGTCAGGCCGCGACCGTGGTCGAGGCGGGGGTGGTCGGGGCGGCCGTGGCGGCGGCGGGCACGGTGGCCGGGTCGGTCCCGGCCGGGGTGACGTCGGTGGTGTCGTTGACGTTGTCCGCGTCGACCGGCTGGCGGCGGGAGATGACCCACATCGCGGCCGAGCCGGCCACCAGCGCGGCGCCGACCAGGGCGACGCCCCAGTTCCCGCGCTCGGCCAGGAAAGCGGCGAGTCCGCCCACGGTGGCGGCGGCGGGCAGGGTCAGGCCCCAGGTGTAGACCATGCGGCGGACCATGCCCCAGCGCAGCTCGGCCTTCGGGCCGCCGAGGCCGGCGCCCATGATGCCGCCGGAGCAGACCTGGGTGGTGGAGAGGCCGAAGCCCATGGAGGAGGAGGTCAGGATGACCGTCGCGGCGGCCGACTCGGAGGCGAAGCCCTGACGCGGGGTGATGTCCGCCAGGCCGCTGCCCATCGAGCGGATGATCCGCCAGCCGCCCATGTAGGTGCCGATCGCGATCGCGGCGCCGGCCGAGACGATGACCCAGGTGGGGGGCAGTGCGCCGGTCGGCAGGGCGCCGACCGAGACCAGCGTCAGGGTGATGATGCCCATCGTCTTCTGGGCGTCGTTGGTGCCGTGCGCCAGCGAGATCAGCGAGGAGGAGAAGATCTGGCCGGTGCGGAAGCCCTTGCCGACGGCCTCCTCGCCGCTCTTGCGGGTGATCGCGAAGGCGAGCTTGGTGGCGCCCCAGGAGGCCAGGCCGGCCACCAGCGGGGAGGCGATCGCCGGGATGAGGATCTTGCTGACCACGGTGTCGAAGTTGACGCCGTTGGCGCCGACGCCGACCACGGTGGCGCCGATCAGGCCGCCGTAGAGCGCGTGCGAGGAGCTCGACGGCAGGCCGCGCAGCCAGGTCAGCAGGTTCCAGAGGATGGCACCGGCCAGTGCGGCGAAGATGATCTCCGGATGGATGCCGGTTTTCTCGTTGACGATGCCACCGGAGATGGTGGTGGCGACCTTCACGGAGAGGAACGCGCCCGCGAAGTTGAGGAGGGCCGCGATGGCGACCGCGATCTTCGGCCTGAGGGCTCCCGTGGCGATGGAGGTGGCCATCGCGTTGGCGGTGTCGTGGAACCCGTTGGTGAAGTCGAAGGCGAGCGCCGTGATGATCACAACGGCCACCAGGAACGAGATGTGTTCCATACCCAAACAATCGTCGTAGTTGTCGCACTGACGTTGGTGTCGTGCGCGACGGTAGGGACGCTTGGTGAACGGAAGGTGAACTGGCATTGGAATCGAGGTTCCGACGGTGTCGGAGGGGTTGCCGGGACCTTTCCGATGGGCGGCGTCCGCCGTGCTGAGCAGGACATTAGTGGAGATCCGTCCGCTTCGCCCCATTTGCTGAGAGCTGCCTCACAGGCAAGGCGAAAAATTCATCGGGCCGTACGGGCGCGGTCTGTTTCCGGCGAGTAACCCGTGGCAGGATCAGCCGGAGGTCCGGGGACGCCGGAGCGCGGGGCGGACGGGGAGGACGAGATCCATGGGCGGGGCGGCACGGCGTGCGGAGCCGGCGGACGGACGACTGACGGGCGTACTCGGCGCATCCGGTGGCGGGCGGCCGGTGTGGGTGCGGGCCGCGCTGCGCTGCGGAGCCGTCCTCGCGGCCGCCGCCCTCGCGCTGCCGGTGGCCGCCGGCGCGGCCTGGGCCGACCCGGTCCCGACGGCGCCCGCCGCTCCTTCGGCCGCCGACGCCGCCGGTGACCCGCTCGCCCAGGCCAAGGCCACCCTCGGCCCGCTGCTCGACCAGCTGCACGCGCTCTACCAGGGCGCCGAGGCCGCCACCGAGCAGTACAACGCGGCCGTCGACAAGGTCGCCGTGCAGCAGGCCTCGCTCGCCGAGCTCAAGGGCAAGCTGGAGCGGCAGCAGAAGCAGGTCGACGCCGGTACCGACGTCGCCGCCCAGCTCGCCGCCGCGCAGTACCGCAACGGCTCCGCCTCCGCCTACGCGGAGCTGCTGCTCTCCAAGGACCCGTACGAGGCCGTCACCATCGCCGAACTGCTCGCCGCGGCCAGCCGTTCGCAGAACGAGTTCCTGAACAAGCTGACCGCCGACCGTGACGCGCTGGGCGTGCTGCAGAAGCAGAACGAGGAGGCGCTCAGCACCTCGCAGACCCTGGTCACCCAGCAGGACGCCGCCAAGGCCAAGGTCGCGGCCGACCTCGCCGCCGTCGAGCAGCTGGTCTCCTCGCTGACCGGCGCCCAGCGCGCCGAGCTGGAGCAGGTCGAGAAGGCCAAGGCGGACGACGCCCAGCTCGCCTTCCTCGCCACCGGCGTGCTCGGCCAGGGCGAGCGCACCCCCTCGCTGGCCGGCCGCGCCGCGGTCGCCTACGCGCTCGCCCAGCTGGGCAAGCCGTATGTGTGGGGCGGCGCCGGCCCGGACGTGTTCGACTGCTCCGGGCTCACCTCGCAGGCCTGGCTGCACGCCGGCAAGCCGATCCCGCGCACCAGTCAGGAGCAGTGGGCGCAGCTCCAGCACATCCCGCTGAACCAGCTGCGGCCGGGCGATCTGATCATCTACTTCGAGGGCGCCACGCACGTCTCGATGTACATCGGCGGCGGGCTGGTCGTGCACGCGCCGCGGCCGGGCTCGTACGTCAAGGTCGGGCCGATCGGGGCCAACCCGGTGCTCGGCGCCGTCCGGCCGGACCCGGACGGGGCGGCCGACGACGCGGGCGGCGCCTGGAAGCTGCCGGAGCTGCCGGCCGGCTGGGACTCGGTCACGCCGATCGCGTCCAGCCCGCTCAACCAGCCGCCGGTGGACCCGGGGACGCCGGTCGTTCCGGTGGTGCCGGTGGTTCCCGTCGCCCCGGTGGTGCCGGAGGTGCCGGTCACTCCCACGGTCCCGACGACGCCGACCCCGGGCACCGACCCGTCCACGCCGACCACCGCCCCGACCACCCCCGGCACCCCGACCACGACGCCGTCGGCCACGCCCACGGACACGCCGTCGGGCACCCCGACCGGTACTCCGACGGGCACGCCCACGGACACGCCGTCGGCGACGCCCACCGACACCCCGTCGGGCACCCCGACCGGCACGCCCACCGAGACCCCGTCGGGCACTCCGACCGGCACCGGCACCGGTTCGCCCACCGCCACCGGTACGGCCTCCGGCATGGCCTCCGCCTCGGGCAGCCTCTCGCCCACCCAGAATTGACCTTCGAGGCGCATCTGCGGCGGGCGGGCTCGGGCATCCTGGAACGGCTGCCCGAGCAGGTGCGGTCCGACGTCTATGTCCTCGCCTTCAACATCTGGCGGGTGGACGCCGACGACCGGCGCCCGTACGTCCACATCGGCCACAACACCGAGAGCCGGTGCGGGGCGGCGGCGGACGCCGACCCCGACGAGGCGCGCTGGAACTACGCCCACTGGATCCTGGAGGGCTTCGACCGGCTCGGCAACGTCCCGGAGGATCCGGCGGGCGGCGCGCTGTGGGAGGAGGAGGCCGGGCGGTTGGGCCTCTGGTACGACGGCCCGTTCGACCTCGGCCGCCGCCTGGACGACGCCGAGGTCGCCACCAAGGCGGACCAGTTGCGGGCCCACTTCCAGGAAGCCGTGATCAGCCTCGCCCGCGACCTCAACACGAGCGGCACGGTCGAGCGAATCTTCGGCCGCCCGCTCCCCGTCGTCGTCTTCGACATGGACTCCCCAGGCTGGGAGGAAGAGGCCACGATGGCCGCCAACCCACCCGACCTCATCGCCGATTTCCTGACGTACTACGACGGCTGACCACCACCGGCTATCCGCATCGGAGCGGAAAGTCGACGGGTCCGACTTCCTGCTCCGGGACCTCGTGGCACACCGGTCGGCCGGGCCCCTGCCCGTCGCCGAACCCACCCCACCCACCAGCGGCAGGCGGAGTGGGAAGTCGGCCAGGCCGACTTCCTACTCCAGGTGAGCAGCCCAGTCGAGTGTTGGTTCCGGTGGCCCCTTGCTTCACGCAAGGGGCCACCGGTGGAAGCGGAGTGGGAAGTCGGAGAGGTCGACTTTCCACTCCGTGACCACCCTGCTGCACTGTGGCTGTCCCTCGCTCCGTTCGAGCGAGGGGCAGCCGTCCGCGAGCCGCTGTCCTGCCCTCGGGTGAAGGGCTGGCGGAGTAGGAAGTCGGCGGGACCGACTTCCTACTCCGCGCGGTGTCGGCAGGTCTCTTGGGCTCGTCGTCGGTCGACGGGGTTGACTTTCCGCTCCTGGTGCGCGGGGAAGTGGAGTGTTGGTTCCGGTGGCCCCTTGCTTCTCGCAAGGGGTCACCGGGAAAGCGCGGAGTGGGAAGTCGGCGGGGCCGACTTCCTACTCCGGGTGGTCATTGGGGTGTGCGGCGGTGGTTGTGGGGGTTGGTTTCGGGGCTGAAGTGGCCGGCCTGGCGGGCGATCCAGGTGTATTCGGGGGTGCCGCCGGGGGAGGTGCGGAGTTCCCAGCGGCCGTGGCGGGTGATGGGCGGCGGGGGAGGTCCGACCTTCAAGGCCGTGATGACGCCGGTGATGACGGTGGTGAGGGCGAGGGCGAGGAGGGCGGCGAAGGCGGCGCCGATGAGGAAGTCGGTCACTTCCGGCTCTCGTTGCGGAGGAGTTCGAGGAGGTTGAGGAGGGTGGGGAGGGTGGTGTCGCCGAAGTCGACGGTGGTGCCGTTGACGGTGGCGGAGTCCCACTGGATGCCGAGAGGCTTGCCGAGTTCGTGGAGTTCGCGTAGGAGGTAGGCGACTTCGAGGTCGGTGTAGGTGCGCAGGGTGGGGTCGTCGGGGGTGATGGGGGTCTTCACGCGGCGGCGTCCAGTTCGAACCAGGTGACCTTGCCGGACTTGGTGGGGTGGGCGCCAGAGCGGTGGGTGAGAGCGTGGACGAGGCGGAGGCCGCGCCCGGACTCCGCGTAGGGGTCGGTGCTTGGGCGGGGTTCGGGGAGGGTGGGGCAGTCATCGCAGACGGCGACGCGCAGGACGGTCGGGCAGAGGGAGACGAGGACGGCCGGGGCGGGGCAGCCTCCGTGCTGCCAGGCGTTGACGAAGAGTTCCTGGAACGCGAGTTCGGCGTCGTCGATGGCCTCGGGCGGCCAGTGGGCAGTGTGGAGGATGGCGCGCAGCTCGGCGCGGATGGTGGAGCAGTCGGGCGGGGTGAGGGCACGCATGGGAAACCTCCGTGGTGAGAGGCGGTGGGGAGGGGTGTCGACGGATGCGTCGCCGTGAACGAGGCCAGCCCGGACCTGGCTGCTCTGCGGTGCGAAATAGGCAGCATGCGCCTACTGCCCCAGGGAACAGACTTTACTGACGATCCGTCTGATCGTTTCGAGGTCGACCATAGCGCAGCTCGCCACAAATTTGTGGCGATCTGCTGGAAGTTCCCTCTAACGTGGCCCCAGCCCCGAATGGCCCGGCGCGACATCCGCGCGGCAGACTGATCCCCACGCCCGCAGAGAGGACGTCATGGCCCTTCGATCGAACCCCACTCTTCGCCAGCGTCGGCTCGGGGTCGAGTTGCGGAGAATGCGGGAGCAGGCAGGCTTCGGAGGCAGTCAACTCGCCCGCGCCATCGGCGCCACCCCGGCTCAGATCACCCAGATGGAAGCCGGCAGGACCGGCATCAGCGTCGAGCGCCTGCGCACGATCGCCGCGACGTGCATGTGCGTCAATGAGCCGTTGATCGATGCCCTCGCGGAGATCATCACCGAGCGCGGCAAGCCCGGTTGGTGGGAGGAGTACCGAGACGCCCTGGCGACGGACTTCCTTGAGAACGCCGAACTCGAAGGCCACGCGAAGCGGCTCGTGACCTATACCGTGACCTTCATCCCCGGGCTGCTCCAGACCGGTGGCTACGCATCCGCAGTGTTCGGCAACTCCATCCCGCCATTGCCAAACCACGAGGTCGACCTGCGAACGGTCTTTCGCATGAGGCGACAGCAGGTAGTCCACTCCGGCACGGTTCCGTACACCGCGTACATCCACGAGGCGGCCCTGCGGATGCGGTTCAGCGGATCACGGGTCTTCACTGATCAGCTTGACGCACTTCTTGAGGTCTCCGAGGGGCTGACAATCTCTGTCCGGGTTGTTCCGTTCGCCGTGGACGGCCTACCAAGCCCCAGCGAGAACTTCACCTACGCCGAAGGGTCGATCCCTGAGCTGGATACCGTCCAGATCGACACGGGTCTTGGCTGTCAGATCTTTGACGCCCCGGCCCATGTGGCAAAGTTCCGGGCCGTCCTCGCGCAGATGGAGTCGAACTCCCTCTCCGAGGAGAAGTCTCGTGACCTCATCCAGTCGATCAAGAAGGAATCGGGAAGGCATGGCTAGCCAGACCTGGCAGAAGTCCAGTTACTCAGGCGCGAACAATGACTGTGTCGAGGTCCGCGCAGCAGTTGGGCACGTTGAACTGCGCGAATCCGAGGACCCTGACGTCATAGTCCGCCCGCCTCTCATCGCTCTCACAGGTCTTCTCGACGCCATCAAGGCCGGCGAGTTGGACCACTACACGTAACCTCGGCGGCCCCTCGCTCGGTGTCGAGCGAGGGGCCACGGGAAGCTACCGGCGTGAACTGGTCGGCCTGCGCGCCCTCTGCTTGCTCCCGCACCATGCTTGCGCTGCTCGACTGCCGGAGCGACAGTCGTGCAACTGGGCGCAATCGGATCGATGCAGGGAGAAGCCATGAGGTTGCGTTTCCTGGGGATCATCCCGAACACTCCCATCGACGACTCGCCGACGATCTGGCTGGACGAGGACACGGGGGATCTGCTGATCCAGTCCTACAGGGCCACCGAAGAAGAGGTGAAGGCGTGCCAGGAGATCGGGTCGATCCCCGGTCACAGTACCGATGTTCCGGATCACGAGACGATCGTCCGGCTACCAGCTGTCATGCTGGAGTTCATCCCACGACCCAAGGGTGGAAACGGTGAAGTACCCCGTTCGTGAGGGCTTGGCCAGGGCGCAGCGCTCCGCCGTCCATCTGGAGATGCGGGATAGCTACACCTTGCAGGACCCGGAGTTTGCTCGCTGGCAGGGCGGCCACAGATACGGCAACGACCCGGCCAAGCTGCCGGACTGGTGGGGATCCTGGGCTGATCTGGTCGCCGAGACAACCGGGCGCGGCGTAGTCATGCGGCGGGCCCGGATCGTATCGGAGCCGGTGACGGACTACATCCGGTACGAGCACGACCTCACGTTCGCCAATATCGCAGCGGGTGAGCTGGTCCGCTGGTTGCCCCGGCGGAGAGCTGCGGACATCGCGCTGCCAGGGACGGACCTCTGGATGTTCGATGGGTCGGCCGTGCTGTTCACGTACTTCTCCGGTACTGGGGAGGTCGTGGACAGGGAGTGGCGTACGGATTCGGCGGTTGTGGATCTGGTCGGTTCCGCCTTCGAGGCCGTGTGGGAGCGGGCGACACCGCACGAGGACTACCAGCCGGCCTGACCTTTCATGCCCGATTCTGGATCGTCCCACGTCCGGGCTGCCCGGAAGATGCTTGCTGATCGCCTTCGGGAGATGTGCAAGGACGCCGGGCTGGACGGCAAGCAGCTCGCGGCCTTGTGCGGCTGGCACCCGTCCAAGGTGTCCCGGATCTCCACGGCCAAGACCGCCCCGTCCGCCGAGGATCTGCTCGCCTGGTGCCGCGCGTGTGGCAGGGAGGATCAGGCAGCGGACCTGGTGGCCTCCCTTCGCGCCGTCGAAGGCATGTGGGTGGAATGGCGCCGGATGGAGCGTGCGGGCCTGCGGGCGCAGGAGGCCGTCCTCCCTCTCTTCGAGCGCACGTACTGGTTTCGGGCCTACTCGTCGTGGCTCGTGCCGGGACTTCTCCAGACGCACGGCTACACCGAATGCGTGCTGCGGGCTGTCCAGCAGCGGCGGGTGCCGGTCGATGACGTGGCCGATGCGGTGGCCGTCCGGATGGAGCGGCAACGCGTGCTGCGCGAGCGGCAGCGGCGTTTCGCGTTCCTGCTTGAGCAGTCCGTCCTGAGCAATGGGCTCGGTGACGCAGACGCCCAGGCGGAGCAGCTTGAGCGCCTGATCAGGGTGGGGGCGGCGCCGAACGTCAGCGTGGGGATCGTGCCTTCCCGGTTGGGCCGTACACGGATGCCGGTGGAAGGGTTCTGGATCTTCGACACGGCGCAGGTGAACGTGGAGTTGGTCTCCGGGCACCTCACGCTGACTCAGCCCAGCGAGGTCGCGATGTACGCCGACACCTTCGCCGTGCTGGCGGACATGGCGGTCTACGGCCCCAAGGCCCGGGCGTTGATCACGGCCGCCATTGACGCTCTCGGGTGACGTCGTGCAATTCCGTGGAATCCGTTGGAGCCCAACTCTGCTGATTCCCTAGCGTGTTGTCCTCGGGCGAACAACTGCGGGGGGACGGTCTCCCCGTGGTGTCGAACAGGAAGGCATCACCATGAGCAACCTGTACGAGATCGAGGTCCCGCCGGGGCTGAGCGCCTTCAAGGCGTGCGGTGGCAACCCGGAGTCGGAGCACGAGACCTGCGCGACCCTGCGGGAGGTGCCCGGCGTCGTGGGCGGGCTGTGGGTGATGGGTGACACCAAGCGTCCGGGCGTGGAGCTGAGGTTCAGCACGGCCGAGCTGGCCGCGGCGGGCATCGACCCGGCGCGGTTCGACACGGCGGTCTGACGCACCCGGCACGAAACCGGCCCCGCTCCCAGGCCAATTGGGAGCGGGGCCGGCCCATCCACCAAGGGTAGGCGCGTATGGATCACTGGCACAGGCCCGAGCTCCACTGGCACTGCTACGCCTGGTCGGGCAACAAGCGGCCCGAGGACGCCGAACGGCGGCCCCCCGAGCCGCAGAACGGAAGACGTCCGGCATGGAACGGTCCCGCGCCGCCGCTCGAAGTCATGCACTGGCTCGTGAAACCGCCCGGCCAGATCAAGCACACGACGGGCGACCCGGCCGACGCGCTCGACTGGCTAGGCAAACAACTCGCCGGCGCCCCCGCCCTGGAGACGGACCTTCCTGCGGCCCTCCGGCTCGACCACGCCCGGGACTTCCTGGCCGCCTACCCCCACGACGTGGTGTGGACGTATTGGACCCCGTCCCAGCAGCTCCGCTCCGTCGCCGCCATCTCCTGCCCCCGCACCCACAACCCCACCTCGGAGTCATCGCCGCCCTGCCCGCTCGGGCGGCGGTGATCCGCCGGTCACGTCGACAGAACGTCTACGGGTGAGTGGTGCACTGCGGGTACCCACCTGTTTCAGGACGTTGGAGGAGAATCGTGTTCAAGCGTGTAGCGGTCGCCGTGGCGGCGATCGTGCTGTGTGGGCTCGGCGGGGGCGTGGCGCTCGCGCAGGTGGCGGAGGGTGGTGGCCGGCTGGCTGCGCCGTACACCCCGGAGGCCTGGATCGGCCACGAGGCCCACCGTGTGCTGGAGGGGTGCAGCAGTTCGACCCTCTCCTGCGTCTAGCCGCAGTTGCCCGAGGAGTAGGAAGTCGGACCGGCCGACTTCCTACTCCGGGGCGGCGGCTTCCAGCTCCTCGACGGTGCCGGACATGATGGTCCGCACGTGCTGGGTGATGTGCTCTGTGGGCCAGTCCCACCAGGCGATGGCGAGCAGGCGGGCGATGTCCTCGTCGGAATACCGGTGGCGGATGAGGCGGGCGGGGTTGCCGGCGACGATGCCGTAGTCGGGGACGTCGGTGGTGACCACGGAGGCGGTGGCGACGATGGCGCCGTGGCCGATGCGCACGCCCGGCATCACCGTCACGCCGTTGCCGAGCCAGACGTCGTTGCCGACCACCGTGTCACCCCGGTTCGGCAGGCCGGTGAGCAGGTCGAAGTGGGCGGCCCACTCCCCGCCCATGATGGGGAAGGGGAAGGTCGACGGGCCGTCCACGCGGTGGTTGGCGCCGTTCATGATGAAGCGGACGCCCGTTCCCAGGGCGCAGTACCTGCCGATGACCAGCCGCTCCGGGCCGTAGTGGTAGAGCACGTTGCGGGTCTCGAACGCGGCGGGGTCGTCCGGGTCGTCGTAGTACGTGAACTCCCCGACCTCGATGAGCGGGGACGTCACCAGCGGCCGGAGCAGCACCACCCGGGGCTGCTCCGGCATGGGGTGGAGAACGGTCGGGTCAGGCGCCACTGTCGGCCTCGAATCGGATGACGACGGCCTTGGACGTGGGGGTGTTGCTGATGTCGGCGGTGGAGTCCAGCGGCACCAGGACGTTGGTCTCGGGGTAGTACGCGGCCGCGCCGCCGCGGGCCACCGGGTAGTGGACGACCCGGAAGTGCGGGGCGCGGCGCTCCACGCCGTCCTTCCACTCGCTCACCAGGTCGACGTACTGGCCGTCGGCCAGCGAGAGGTCAGCGGCGTCGGCGGGGTTGACCAGGACGACGCGGCGCCCGCCCTGGATGCCGCGGTAGCGGTCGTCCAGGCCGTAAATGGTGGTGTTGTACTGGTCGTGCGAGCGGAGCGTCTGGAGGAGGAGCCGGCCCTCCGGCACCTGCGGCGCCGTCAGCGGGTTGACCGTGAAGTTGGCCCTGCCGGTCGCGGTGGGGAAGGTGCGGGTGTCGCGCGGGCCGTGCGGGAGGGTGAATCCGCCGGGGCGGCGGACCTTGTCGTTGTAGTCCTCGAAGCCGGGGACGACCCGGGCGATCCGGTCGCGCAGGGTGTCGTAGTCGGCGGCGAAGTCCTCCCACGGCACGGTGTCCTCCGGCCCGAGGACGGACCGGGCGAGCCGGCAGACGATGGCGGTCTCGGAGAGCAGCCCGGGAGCCGGCGGACGCAGGCCGCCCCGCGAGGAGTGCACCTGGCCCATCGAGTCCTCGACGGTGACGAACTGGGCGCCGCGCGCGGTGACGTCCCGGTCGGTGCGGCCGAGGGTGGGCAGGATCAGGGCGCGGGCGCCGGTGACCACGTGCGAGCGGTTGAGCTTGGTGGAGACGTGCACGGTGAGCCGGCAGCGGCGCATCGCGGCCTCGGTGACCTCGGTGTCCGGGGTCGCGGCGACGAAGTTGCCGCCCATCGCGAAGAAGACGCCGATGCGGCCGTCCCGCATGGCGCGGATGGTGTCGACGGAGTCCAGGCCGTGCTCGCGCGGCGGTTCGAAGGAGAACTCCCGCCCGAGCGCGTCCAGGAAGGCGGTGGTGGGGCGTTCGAAGATGCCCATCGTCCGGTCGCCCTGGACGTTGCTGTGCCCGCGCACCGGGCAGACCCCCGCTCCCGGACGGCCTACGTTGCCGCGCAGCAGCAGGAAGTTGACGACCTCGCGGATGGTCGGTACGGCGTGCTTGTGCTGGGTGAGGCCCATCGCCCAGCAGACGATGACCTTCTCGGAGGCGAGGACCAGCCGGGCCAGCTCCTCGATCTGCGACCACGGCAGCCCGGTGGCGGCCAGCACCTCCTCGCGGGAGGTCGAGGCGGCCTCGGCGGCGAACTCCTCGAAGCCGTGGCAGTGCTCCTCGACGAAGGCGTGGTCGACGGCGTCCTTCGCCAGCAGCAACTGGTTGAGCGCGCGGAACAGGGCGAGGTCGCCGCCGAGCCGGATCTGCAGGAAGAGGTCGGTCAGCTTGGTGCCGTGGCCGACCAGGCCGCGGGCCTGCTGCGGGTTCTTGAACCGCTCCAGCCCGGCCTCGGGCAGCGGGTTGACGCTGACGATGGTCGCGCCGGCGCGCTTGGCCCGCTCCAGGGCGGAGAGCATCCGGGGGTGGTTGGTGCCCGGGTTCTGGCCCGCGACGATGATCAGATCGGCCTGGTAGAGGTCCTTCAGGCTGACGCTGCCCTTGCCGACGCCGAGCGTCTCGGTGAGCGCCGAACCGGAGGACTCGTGGCACATGTTGGAGCAGTCCGGCAGGTTGTTGGTGCCGAGCCGGCGGGCGAACAGCTGGTAGGCGAACGCGGCCTCGTTGCTGGTCCGGCCCGAGGTGTAGAACGCGGCGCCGTCCGGGGTGTCCAGGGCCCGCAGCTCCTCGGCGATCAGCGCGAAGGCGTCGTCCCAGGAGACGGGGGTGTAGTGGGTGGCGCCCTCGTCGAGGAGCATCGGCTGGGTGAGCCGGCCCTGCTGGCCGAGCCAGTAGCCGGAGCGCTCGGCCAGTTCGGCGACCGGGTGGGCGGCGAAGAACTCGGCGCGGATCCGGCGCTCGGTGGCCTCCTCGGCGACGGCCTTGGCGCCGTTCTCGCAGAACTCGGCGGTGTGCGTCTTCCCCGGCTCGGGCCAGGCGCAGCCCGGGCAGTCGAAGCCGTCGGGCTGGTTGATCTTGAGCAGGGTGCTGAGGGTGCGGCGGGCGCCCATCTGCTCGGTGGCCATCCGCAGGCTGTGGCCGACGGCGGGCAGCCCGGCCGCGGCGTGCTGGGGCGCGGACACCCGGGGGGCGTCCTGCGCCGGGTCGCTCTGCGGGGCCTGCTTGGCCATGACTGCGCTCCTCGGCTGTGCGGGGGCCGCCGCCTCGTCGCGGCGCCTGCTGTCATCCTCGCACCTGGGCGGCCGGGGGCGGCAGGGGAGAAAACGGGGGAGAAAACGGGGGAGGGCGGCCGGGGCGGGGGCGCGGATAGAGTGCAGGTGCTTCGATGGGGCCGGGGGTGGGCGGGTGATGGTCGGCGACGTGCTCGACGGGCGGTACCAGCTGGTCGAACGGCTGGGCCAGGGCGGGTTCGGCGTGGTGTGGCGGGCCTTCGACACCCGGATGCGGCGGCCGGTGGCGGTCAAGGTCATCAACCACCACGGCGAGGACCAGCAGAAGGCGGCGCTGCGGTTCGTCCGCGAGGCCTGCGCGGCGGGCAACCTCTCCCACCCGCACATCGTCACCGTGCACGACCTCGGCGAGGGCGAACTGGGCGGCCGGCTGGTGACGTACCTGGTGATGGAGCTGCTCACCGGCCGCACCCTGACCGCCGTGCTCCGGGACGGCCCGGCGGACCCGGCGCAGAGCCTGCGCTGGGGGCGGCAGATCTGCTCCGCGCTGGCCGCCGCGCACGACGCGGGGATGGTGCACCGGGACATCAAGCCCGAGAACATCATGGTCACCGACGCGGGTGTGGCGAAGGTGCTGGACTTCGGCATCGCGCAGCTCGACATCGGGGCGGGCGGGCTGACCACCACCGGCACGGTCATCGGCAGCCCCGCGTACATGGCGCCGGAGCGCTGGACCGGGGGCCGGGTGGACGGTCGGGCGGACCTCTACGCGTTCGGCTGCGTGCTGGTCGAGCTCTGCACCGGGGCGCGGCCGTTCGGCGGGGACTCGACGCCGGTGCTGATGTACCAGCACCTCAACGAGCCGCCGCCGGTGCTGGACCCGGCGCCGTTCGGGCTGCCGGGGGAGCTGGCGGGGCTGGTCGCGGAGCTGCTGGCGAAGGACCCGGAGCGGCGGCCTGCGGACGCCCGGACGGTGGAGCGGCGGCTTGCGGAACTGGAGGAGCGGCGGACGGCGGGGGCGGCCGGGCCCGTGCTGCCGCCCTTGCCCCCGGCCCCGCCGCTGCCACCGCCGTCGGCCCCGCCGGTCTCGCCGGTCCCGCCGGTCCCGCCGCAGGAGGCCGTCCGGGCCGCCCTGCGCGAGCGCCGCCACGCCGCCTTCCGGGCGGCGACGGCCGGGGAGTCCGCCGTGCAGCTCCACGCGGTGGCGCAGGAGGCCGTGGCCGCGCTCGGCGCCACCGACCGCGAGACCCTCAACGCCTGGCGCGACTTCACCTGGTTCCTCAGCCGGGCCGGCGACCTCGACGGCGCGATCCGGCTGCTCTCCACGCTGGCCGAGGACATGCGGCTCGCCCTCGGCCAGACCGACCCGGACACCCTCGCCGCCCGCTACCACCTGGTGTGGTGCATCGGGGAGAGCGGCGAGACGGTCACCGCGCTGCGCCGGCTCGTCCAGCTGCTGCCGGACCTGCACGCCGCCTGGGGCGGCCACGACCACCGGGTGCTCAAGGCCCGGCACGACCTGGCGGTGTACACGGCGAACCGGGGCGACCTGGAGGGCGCGGTGCTCCAGCTGCGCACCCTGCTGCCGGACCTCGCCCGGGCGCTCGGCGAGCAGCACCCGGCCACCCTCCAGGCCTGGCAGGACCTCTCCGGCTACCAGCAGCGGCTCGCGGCGTCCCCGGCCGGGCGGGCACGGTCCGGCCGCCGGCCGCGGATGCACCCGGGCGAGGCGCTGCTGCTGATCCGCCGCCTGCTGGCCTGGGACTTCACCTCGGACCAGGAGGCCGAAGCCTGCCTGACGGCGCTGGAACGCGGCACCGGGATCAAGCGGGTCGGCGACTGGATCCTCTCCGCCCCGGACCACGTCACGGCCGAGGATCTGGTGGAGGAGATCTACGGCCCGTGACGCGGGTCGGCGCCCGGGCGGGTGGGGGGCGGCCCGCCGGGCGCGGGGGTGCCGCTGTGGAAGGCCGTTGAGCGGCGTGGCGTCCGGCCCGGGGTGGGCGAGGGCGGCGTCCGTGTGCGGGCGGTGGCTGCGCGGAGGCCGTGTGCGGGGTGGATGTGCCGCCGTCGATGGCGGCTGAGTGGTGCGGCGCCTGGGCGGGGACCGCCGGGCTGCCCGTGCGGGTGGGGGCGGGAGGTGGCCCGCCGGGCGTGGGGGTGCCGCCGTCGATGGCTGCGGTGTGGGGCGGCCTCGTGTGGGGAGGCCCCGGCGAATGGGTGGGGCAGCCGTCCCCGCCCCGGGGCCGTGCCCAGTGGCGCGGCCCCGGGCCCGGGGCGCCCTCGGCGGCTACACCGGGACCGCCGAGGGGATGCGGGCGAGGGCACGGAGGAGGGTGCGGGCGGCGGCGTCGTTCTGGCGGAAGCCGGGGGAGTCGGTGCGGGGGCGGGCGAAGGCGGCGGCGGCGCGGAGGCTGGTGTGCGGGCCGAGGGCGGTGCGGCGCGGGTGCGGGCCGCCGTCGAGGGCGGGGTCGAGGACGCGGCTGTCGGCGGGGCGGATGGTGAGCAGGCCCGAGCGGTGGGTGTACTCGGCGTCGGCGACGACCTCCTCGGTGATCCGCCCGGTGCGGTGCAGGTCGCGCAGCAGCGGGTCGAGGGTGCGGGCCAGCGCGTGCTTGGGCAGGTACGCCTCGACCAGTGCGGTGGCGCTTGCGGTGTGGCCGGGCACGGTGGCGCCGGAGGCCCGCCAGGTGCCGGTGGCCTCGTCGCGCTCGACCCGGACGCCCGCGCCGAGGAAGCGGACCACCCCGGCCTCGGAGAGCGCGAGCAGCTGGCGCAGCCGGAAGCCGGGCGGGCCGGAGGCGAGGTAGTTGAAGAAGCCGAAGAACCACTCGTCGACCTCCTCGGCCACCGAGCGGGCGGTGAGCCGGCCGGAGCCGAGCAGCCTGGGCAGCTGGCCGAAGAGCGAGAGCAGGGCGAGGAAGGCGCCGAGGTCGGCGCTGTGGGCGGGGTCGGCGCGGCGGTCGACGTCCTCGGTGATGTAGCGGCGCAGGTGGTGCTGGAGCTCCTCGGCGGTGCCGAGTTCGAGGCCGGCCAGCGGGAAGTCGAGGCGTTCCAGGTCGAGCCGGTCGGCCGGGTCGGCAACGGCCCGTTCGACCAGGGCGTCCAGTTCCGGGGACGCCCAGGGGTGGGCGTCGTAGCCGGCCAGGAACTCCGCCCAGGGCAGGGCGGTGCGCTCCGGGTGGGCGTGGAACAGTTCGTGGTAGTGGCCGAACCCGATGTCCTTGGCCATCAACGGCCAGGCGTCGCGCCGCAGTTCGATCGGCCCTGGCCGGTCGAGCAGGGTGTCGACGGCGGCGGCGTCGAAGTACCGGGGGAGAGGCGCGCGCGGGCCCTGGAGGCGGTAGTCGGTCTTGGAGTGGTAGGGGACGCCGCGCCGCGAGCCGACGTACAGGACGGGTTCGCGCCCGGAGGGGCGGTAGCGCAGGCCGCCGCCCGCGCCGTCCGGCTCGAAGCGCCCGCCGCGGCCCTCGGTGAGCAGCGAGACCAGGTCGACGAAGGCGAGCCCGAAGCCGCGCAGCACGGTGTGCTCGCCGGGTGCGATGCGGTCGAGGTCGGCGGTGGCGTCGGCGGTGTAGGCGGGCGGCAGGTGGAAGCGGCCGTGCCGGGCGGCGAAGGCGGCGTCGGCGGCGTACCGGGGGTCGGGGGAGGAGTCGAGGTGGCCGAGGGTGAGCACGACGTGGTCGGCGGTGAGCACCCGGTCGGTGAGGTGGACGTGCTGCGGTCCGTCCACCGGGCCCTCGACGCGGTGCGCGGTGTCCCGGTGGACGGTGACCGTGACGTGCGGCGGCAGGTCGGCGACGGCGCGCCGGAACACCCAGTCCAGGTAGGCGCTCTGCACCCGCCGGGTGGGGAAGCCGGTGGGCGCCAGGGCGCGCAGTTCGGCCCGGACGTCCGGGCCGGCGTTCTCCCGGTAGGGGGCGAAGGCCCGGGGGTCGGCGGCCCATTCGGCGAGCGAGGGGCCGGGGCGGACCGGCCCGTCGATGGTGGAGCGCTCGTCGGTGAACATGGTGACGTCCTCGGCCATCGAGTTCATCCGCAGCAGCGGGGACTGCTCGTGGCGCCAGATCCGGCCGCCGCCGGGCGGGTGCGGGTCGACCAGGTGGATGTGCAGCGGCCGGTCGGCGGGCAGCAGTTCGGGCGCGTTGGCGGCGATCCGCTCCAGCACCCCGGTGCCGCGCGGCCCGGCGCCGACGATGACCAGGGTGGCGCTCATCGGCCGGCCTCCCCGGGGAGCCCGGCGGAGGCCGAGGCGGCGGCGCGCAGCCGCCGGTACGCGGCGCGGGCCTTCTGCAGCGGGGTGGGTGGCAGTCCCTCGCGGGTGGCGCCCTTCGCGTAGTGCCGCTCGACGTAGTACTGCCCGACCGACAGCACCGTGGTGATCACGATGTACCAGATGGTCGCGACCATCAGCATCGGGATGACCTGGTAGGACTGCAGATAGACCAGCTGGACCGAGTAGAGCAGGTCGGAGACGGCCAGCACGCTGATGATGCTGGTCCCCTTGAGCGCGCCGATCAGCATGTTGCCGGCGGTCGGCACGATCGAGCGCATCGCCTGCGGGACGACGATCCGGCGCAGTACCCGCCACCGGCCGATGCCGAGCGCGGCGGCGGCCTCCACCTGGCCGCGGTCGACGGAGAGGATGCCGCCGCGCACCACCTCGGCGGCGTACGCGGCCTCCAGCAGGGTGAGTCCGACGACGGCGGTGAGGGTCGGGCCGAACAGGTTGACGGTGCGGACGGTGAGGAACTCCGGGCCGAACGGGATGCCGAGGCCGAGGGTCGGGTAGAGGGCGCCGATGTTGAAGAAGAGCAGCAGCTGCACCAGCGCCGGGGTGGAGCGGAAGATCCAGATGTAGACCCAGCTGAGCGTGCGCAGCACCGGGTTGGCGGACAGTCGCATGGTGGCGAGGACGGTGCCGAGCAGGAAGCCGAGGCCGAGGGTGACGCCGGTCAGCCAGAGGGTCAGGGTCAGGCCGTTCATGACGGAGGCGGCGGTGAACCAGTCGGCGACCACGTCCCACTGGAACGCCTTGTTGCGGGCCAGCGAGTTGACCACCATCGCGAAGAGCAGCAGGGCGACGGCGGCGGAGACCCACTGGCCGGGGCGGCGCCGGGGGACGATCCGGGCGGTGGCGGCCGCGGCGTCGGGGGCGGTCGCGGAGGGTGGGGCGGCGGCTTCGGCGAGGGGGCGGGCGGGGGCGGGCAGGACGTCCGGCGGGGTGGCCATGGGGAGGCTCCAGGCGGGAGGGCGGAGATGCGCGCGGGCGCACGGGGCGTGGGTACGGCGTGGTCACGTACGGCCGTTGCGGCCGGCCCGCGTCCCTCAACGCGGCCGGCGGTGCACTGCACTCCGCTTTCGATCGTACGCGTGAGCGATCGGCGGGTGTCAAGGGTGGGGCGTCCGGCGGACCGGGCGGTCCGGGAGGCTTCGCGCGGCGACAGGAGATCGCAACACGGCGGCAATGGAGGGCTGTTGACGCCGTGCGCGGTTCGCTGCTCAACTTGAGGCCATGTACGCCGAGCAGCCCCTGGTCACCCGCGACCACATCGACTTCGGTCGGGTGTGGTCCGCGGCGTGTCGCGGCTGACCCGGCAGCGGGCCGTCCGCCCGGCCCCGTCCTCCCTCGCAGGGACCTCCCTCGGTGCCCCGTCCCGGGCCGGGAGAGCCGTCGCTTCCTGACGGCTCGTCATCAGCGCGCTGCCGCCGCCCCCTTCCTCCTCCTCACCGCGTTGCGCTCCGGCATCCCCTCCGTCCGCCCGCGGGCCGTCACGTGCCCGCCACCGCTCTCACCGCCCTCCCCGCACAGGGCTTGTCCCGGTCTGCCCACCCGCAGCCCACCGGACTGCGTACGACCCGAAAGGTTCCGCCACCATGCCCGTCGAATTCCTCGGCATCGCCGCCACCGCCGACGGCACCGAGACCACCGCGCGCACCACCGCCGCGTTCGACCGCGACTACACCCTGCGGCTGGCCCGCGCCCACGAGGACCACGACTGGGACCGGGTGCTGTTCGCCTACGGCTCCGGCGCCCCCGACCCGGCGCCCGCCGCCGCGTTCCTGGCCGCCCGGCTCGACACCCTGCAGATCCTGCTCGCCCACCGCCCGAACGTCTCGTACCCGACCTTCGCCGCCAAGACCTTCGCCACCCTGGACCGGATCAGCGAGGGCCGGCTCACCGTCCACTTCATCACCGGCGGCAACGACCACGAGCAGCAGCGCGAGGGCGACTTCCTCACCAAGGACGAGCGGTACGCCCGGACCAGGGAGTACATCGGGATCGTCAAGAAGGCCTGGACCAGCCGGGAGCCCTTCGACCACGAGGGCGCACACTACCGCTTCAACGACTTCGTCTCCGACGTCTTCCCCGTGCAGCAGCCGCGCCCCGGCGTCTCCTTCGGCGGCTCCTCGGCGGCGGCGTACGCGGCCGGCGGCGCCGAGGCGGACGTCTACTGCCTCTGGGGCGAGCCGCTGGCGCGCACGGCCGAGCAGATCGAGCGGGTGAAGGAGGCGGCGCGGGCCGCCGGGCGCGAGGACGTGCCGCGGATCCAGGTGGCGTTCCGGCCGATCATCGCGCCGACCGAGGAGCTGGCCTGGGAGAAGGCGCACCGGACGGTGGCCGCGATCCGGGCCCGCCGGGAGGGCGGCGAGCCGATCCGCCGGGGCCGCCCGGCCGGCACCGCTCCCGAGAACGCCGGCTCCCGGCGGCTGCTGGAGATCGCCGAGGCGGGCGAGCGGTACGACCGGGCGCTGTGGACGCCGACCGCCGCCGCCACCGGCGGGGCGGGCAACTCCAACGCCCTGGTCGGCACCCCGGAGACGGTCGCCCAGGCGCTGCTCGACTACTACGACCTGGGCGTGGACATCCTCTCCGCGCGCGGCTACCACCTGGTGGACGACGCCATCGACTTTGGCCGGCACGTGATCCCGATCGTCCGCGAGGAGGTCGCCAAGCGCGACGCCGCCAAGGCCGCCGACGCCGCCAAGGCCGCCGCCGAGCGGACCGAGCGCGACCGCCACCAGCTGATCGCGGTCCAGGCGTGAGCGGCGTGAGCGGCGCGCCGGCCCTCGACGTCGAGGTCCGCCGGGTGCGCATCGACGACCCGCTCGCCGAGCCGCTGGTGCGCGAGCTGACCGAGGAGTACGTCTGCCGCTACGGCCCCGAGGGGCGCGAGGAGATGGCCCGCTACCCGGCGGACAGCTGGGCCGAGCCGTACGGCGGCGTGCTGCTGCTCCTGCTGGAGGACGGCGAGCCGGTGGCCGGCGGCGCGTACAAGCGCCTCGACGCGCGGACGGCCGAGGTGAAGCGGATGTGGACGCACTCGGCGCACCGCCGCCGGGGCCTGGCCACCCGGGTGCTCGCCGAGCTGGAGCGGGCCGCCGCCGGGGCCGGCTACCACCGGTTCTTCCTCACCACCGGCCCGCGCCAGCCCGAGGCCAGGGGGCTCTACCTGGCCACCGGCTACACCCCGCTGTTCGACGTCGCCGCGGACCCCCTGACGATCGGCCCGCTGCCGTTCGAGAAGCACCTCCGCTGACCCACCCCGAAAGGCACCCGTACCCGTGAGAACCACCACCGTCCGCCGCCGCCTGCTCGCGGCCACCGCCCTGCTGCCGGTCCTGGCGCTGGCCGCGTGCGGCTCGGACCCGAAGCCCGCGGCCGCGGCGGGCCCCGGCGGGCAGGCCGTCTCCGTCGCCGCCGAGGACGTCGTCTCCGGCGTCCGGAAGTCGGACACCGCCGCCGCGCTGCTGCCCGCCGACGTCCGCTCCGCCGGCACGGTGAAGTTCGGCTCCTCGATCGGCACCCCGCCCTCCGCCTTCTACGCCGACCAGGCCACCAAGAAGGCGGCCGGCCTGGACATCGACTTCGCCGACGCGGTGGCCAAGGTGCTCGGCCTGACCGTGCAGCGCGAGGAGGCGGCGTTCGAGACCATCCTGCCCGCGCTCGGCAGCGGCAAGTACGACGTCGGCACCGGCAACTTCGGGGTCACCGAGGCCCGGCTGAAGACGATCGACTTCGTCACCTACATCGACGACGGCCAGGGCTTCGCGGTCAAGAAGGACAACACCACGGTCCAGCCGGTCACCGACCTCGTCCAGCTCTGCGGGCTGACCATCGGCACCGGCGCCGGCACCACCTTCGAGACCACGCTCAACGCGAAGAAGAACGTCTGCACCGACGCCGGGAAGAAGCCCTACGAGGTCAAGGCGTTCAGCGACAACGGCGCCACGCTGACCAGCCTCCAGCAGGGCCGGGTGGACATCATCATGTCCACCATCAACGGCCTGCGCTACCAGGCCTCCCAGGAGGCCTCGGGCACCCGGTTCCTCGGCGAGTTCCACCGCCTCGACGTCGGCTTCGCGTTCAAGAAGGGCTCCCCGCTCACCCCCGCCTTCCAGGCCGCCGTCAACGAGCTGATCAAGGACGGGACGTACGAGCGCATCCTCCGGAAGTGGGGGGTGACGGACTCGTCCGTCAAGGAGTCCCTGATCAGCCCGCCCGAGCACAAGTGACCGCCCGAGCAGACGCGACCCCCTGTCCAGGGCCCGTTGGGAGGAGTCCCCCATGAGCACCACCGAACTCGCCAAACCCGGCGGCAGACCCGCGGCCGCCACCGGCGCGGGACCGGCCGCACCGCTCGACCTCGGCGAGCTGGCCGGGCTGCGCACCGTCCGCGCCCGGCACCCCTGGCGCTGGGCCGCCGGCCTCGCCACCCTCGTCGTCCTGGCCCAGTTCGCCCACGGCCTGGCCACCAACCCCGGCTGGGACTGGGCGACCTTCCGGCTGTTCTTCTCCGCCGACACCATCCTGCGCGCGGTCGGCCGGACCGTCGAACTCACCGTCTACGGCACCGTGCTGGGCTTCGTGCTGGGCGCCGCGGTGGCCGCGATGCGGCTCTCCCGCAGCGCGATCCTGCAGTCCGTCGCCTGGGCCTACGTCTGGGTGTTCCGCTCGATCCCGCTGATCGTGCAGCTGGTCTTCTGGTTCAACCTCTCCTACCTCTACAAGCGGTTCGGCTTCGGCATCCCGTTCGGGCCGACCTTCGGGGACTTCGAGACGGTCGGCGTGCTGGGCGCGCTCGGCGCCGCCGTGCTCGGCCTCGGGCTGCACCAGGCCGCGTTCGCCGCCGAGATCATCCGCGGCGGCGTGATCGCCGTCGACCCCGGCCAGCGCGAGGCCGCCACCGCGCTCGGCGTGCCGCGCTGGCGGCAGGCCTGGCGGATCGTCCTGCCGCAGGCCATGCGCGGCATCCTGCCGGCCGCCGCCAACGAGGTGATCTCGCTGTTCAAGGGCACCTCGGTGGTCTACGTGATGGCCATCGGCGAGCTCTTCTACCAGGTGCAGGTGGTGTACGGCCGCACCGGCCGGGTGGTGCCGATGCTGATGGTCGCCACCGTCTGGTACGTGCTGCTGACCACCGTGCTGTCGATCGGCCAGTACTACGTCGAGCGCTACTTCGCCCGCGGCGCCGACCGCACGCCGCCGCCCACCCCGTTCCAGCGGGCCCGGGCACTCGTCCGGGGCCTGCGCGCCCGTACCGCCACCGCCGCCGCCACCGGAGGACGCTCGTGACCACCCTCGCCGAGGAACCCGCCGCCGAGCAGGCCGCCCAGCCGGCCGGGGAGCGGGAGCGGCCGCCCATGGTCCAGGTGCGCGGCCTGTGGAAGAGCTTCGGCCCGAACGCGGTGCTGCGCGGCGTCGACCTCGACGTGCCGGCCGGCTCGGTGACCGTGGTGCTCGGGCCGTCCGGCTCCGGCAAGTCCACCCTGCTGCGCTCGATCAACCACCTGGAGAAGGTGGACCGCGGCTTCGTCGCGATCGACGGCGAGCTGATCGGCTACCGGCGCTCCGGGGACCGGCTGCACGAACTCAAGGAGCGCGAGGTCCTGCGGCAGCGGACCAACATCGGCTTCGTCTTCCAGAACTTCAACCTCTTCCCGCACCTGACCGTGCTGGAGAACCTCGTCGAGGCGCCGGTCAGCGCCCTGCGCCGGCCGAAGGCCGAGGCCCGGGCCCGCGCGCTGGAACTGCTCGAACGGGTGGGCCTGGCCGAGAAGGCGGACGCCTATCCGCGCCAGCTCTCCGGCGGCCAGCAGCAGCGGGTGGCGATCGCCCGGGCGCTGGCGCTGGACCCGAAGGTGCTGCTGTTCGACGAGCCGACCTCGGCGCTCGACCCGGAGCTGGTCGGCGAGGTGCTGGACGTCGTCAAGGACCTCGCCAGGACCGGCACCACGATGATCGTGGTCACCCATGAGATCGGCTTCGCCCGCGAGGTCGCCGACACCGTGGTCTTCATGGACGGCGGCGTCGTGGTCGAGCAGGGCCCGCCGCGGGCGGTCCTGGACGAGCCGCGGCACGAGCGGACCAAGGCCTTCCTGGCCAAGGTCCTCTGACCCTCGCACCTTTCCGAACCACCGAACCCTCTCCCTCTCACCGGCAGGAGCCCCGCCATGTCCCTACCCCGTCGCGCCCTCGTGACCGCCGCCGCCGCGCTCGCCGCCGCCCTCACCCTGGCCGCCTGCGGCAGCTCCTCGGACGCCGCGGCGGAGCTCGGCCCCGCGAAGGGGAGCACCGCGCCGAACGGCGCCACGGTGAACCTGACGCCCCAGCAGAACCGGGTGACCACGCCCAAGGTGGACGCCCTCGCGGCGCTGGTGCCGGAGGAGATCAGAAAGCGCGGCAAACTGACCGTGGTCGACTCGCTCGGCACCACGCCGCCACTGGACTTCTACGCCAACGACGACAAGACGATCATCGGCGTGGAGCCGGACATCGCCTCGCTGGTCGGCAATGTGCTCGGCCTCGACGTCGAGTTCAACCCGGTCTCCTGGGAGAACATCTTCGTCGGCCTGGACAGCGGCAAGTACGACGTCGGCATCTCCAACATCACCGTCACCGAGGCCCGCAAGGAGAAGTACGACTTCGCCACCTACCGGCTCGACATCCTCGGCTTCGAGGCGAAGAAGGGCAGCGGGTGGAAGGTCACCGGCGCCAAGGACATCGCCGGGCGGACCGTCGCCGTCAGCTCCGGCACCAACCAGGAGAAGCTGCTGGTCGCCTGGAACGAGGAGAACGTCCGCAACGGCCTCAAGCCGGCCGACATCAAGTACTTCCAGAGCTCCTCGGACTACTACCTGGCGCTCTCCTCCGGCCGGATCGACATCTACGTCGGTCCCAACCCGGTGACCGCCTTCCACGCCGTGCAGACCGGCGAGACCGAGGTGATCGGCACCTACTCGGGCGCCGGCGCCGAGGTGCTCGGCAAGATCGGGGCCACCACCAGGAAGGACAACGGCCTGGTCGGGGCGCTGAACGGGGCGATCAACGAGGTGATCAGGAACGGCACGTACGGCCAGGTGCTGAAGCGCTGGGGCCTGGACGCCGAGGCCGTGCAGAGCTCCGAGATCAACCCGGTCGGCCTGCCGAAGACCTGACGCGCGGCCCGGCCCCGCACCGGGCCCCGGGTAGTTCACCCGAACACCGTTGCCCGCCGCTACCCTGACCCGGTCAGGATGAACGGTGGTCGGTTCCGGCGGACTTGTGGGGGAAGGCATGAAGGCGGGCGATGTCGTGGGCGGCCGCTACCGGCTGGACCGGGAGCTCGGTCAGGGCGGGTTCGGCGTGGTCTGGGCCGCCCACGACGAGACCATCGGGCGGGCGGTGGCACTCAAGGTGCTCTCCGACGAGAAGGCGGGGGACGAGGAGGCGGTCGGCCGGTTCATCCGCGAGGCCAAGACGGTCGGCGGCCTCTCCCATCCGCATATCGTCACTCTGTACGACTACGGGCGGATGCAGGACGGCGCGCGCTCGACCCACTACCTGGTGATGGAGCTGGTCCGCGGCCGGCCGCTCTCCGCGCTGCTGCGCGACGGGGCCAGGCCGGAGCTGTCCGTCGCCCTGCGCTGGATGCGACAGGTCTGCAAGGCGCTGGACTCCGCGCACCGCAGCGGCGTGGTGCACCGGGACATCAAGCCCGAGAACATCATGATCGCCGACACCGGTGAGGCCAAGGTGCTGGACTTCGGCATCGCCCGCCTGCTCACCCAGCAGGGCAGCGGGCTCACCTCCACCGGTGTGGTCATCGGCACCCCGGCCTACCTGGCGCCGGAGTGCTGGTCCGGCGAGCACATCGACGGCCGGGCCGACCTGTACGCGCTCGGCGTGATCCTCTACCAGCTGTGCACCGGCCGCCGCCCGTTCAGCGCCACCTCGCCGGTGAGCATGATGTTCAAGCACGTCAACGAGCAGCCGCCGGCCCCCGGCACGCCCGACCCGGCGCTGGACCGGCTGGTCCTCCAGCTGCTCGCCAAGCAGCCGGAGGACCGGCCGGCCGACGCCGCCGAGGTCCGCCGCCGGCTGCGCGACCTCAAGGTCGGCACCGACCCGGAGGCGCTGCGCCGCAAGGCCGACGACGCCTGGCGGCGCGGCGCGGCCGGCTCGCCCGAGCGGGCCGTCGAGCAGTTGGTCGCCTTGATCCCGCAGTTCTCCCGGGCCTTCGGGCCGGCCGACCCGCGGACCCTGCGGACCTGCCACGACCTGGCGCTCTGGCTGGCCCGCTCGGGCCGGCCGCGGGCGGCCGTCGCCCTGCTGCGCGAGCTGCTGCCGGTGCTGGACGGCCACCCCCGGGCCCGCGAGGACGTCGGGCGCGACCTGGAGCGCTGGGAGCGGGAGAGCGTCGGCGCCGACTCCGGACAGGACCGTCCGCTAGTGCTCGCCGAGCTGCTCGACGGCCAGGCGCAGGGCGGCTGAACCGCCCTCGGCGATCGGCTCGCCGTGCCCGAACAGCACGGTGTCGGCCTCCAGCGCGGCCAGCCGGCGGAAGGACTCCAGGGCCAGTGCCGGATCGGTGTTGAAGACGCCGGGCATGGTCCGGTGCCCGACGTTGGCCGCGAGGTCGCCGGTGAACAGCACGCCCGCCTCCGGCAGGTGCAGCGCGATCGACCCGTCGGTGTGGCCGGGCACGTGCACCACCACCGCGCCGCCGCCGAAGCCGAGCACCTCGCCGTCCGTCACCTCGCGGTCCACCCGGCACGGCGGGGCGGGCGGCAGCGGCGGGAGGGAGTCCCGCAGCTCCTGCTCGAAGGGGCTCAGCACGAAGGGCTTCGGCTCCTGCTCGCCGCGGACCACCGGGGCCTCCAGCCGGTGGGCGGTCACCTCGGCGCCCAGCCGCCGGGCGAGTTCGGCGGCCGAGCCGGTGTGGTCCTCGTGGTGGTGGGTGAGCACGATGCCGCGCAGCGCGGCCGGGTCGGCGCCGACGGCGCGGACCGCCTCCTCGATCGCGTCGGCCTGCCCGGCGATGCCGGTGTCGACGAGGGTGAGCGAGCCGTCCTCGTCGCGCCAGAGGTAGGCGGTGCCGAAGTCCAGGGTGATGACGGTCAGTTCGGGGCGTATCCGGGTGATCTCCATGAGTGGATCATGTGCCGTGGAACCGCCGCCCACGCCCCTGTTCGCCCCGGGCGTGAGGGACCCGGCTAGGGCGCGTCTTGTGGATCTTGTCGGATCAGGCCGCGGCGTTGGGGTGCGTGCATTGCAAGGCGGAGGAGGGAGCCACTGCGGAGCATTGGCGACCGACGACAACGCGGCGAGGTGCGTGCCCCGGCGCCGCGGACCCGGCAAAGATCCGC